>JAHJAL010000023.1 GCA_018814055.1 Patescibacteria group bacterium | reverse complement strand
TGTAACCATGGCTACTGATGATGAAGCCCAAGCTGCTGTCGACAAACTCGACGGTACCGAAGTTATGGGTCGAAACATCAAAGTCAGCATTGCCCGACCACCAAAACCAAGAGATGAAAATTACTAATAATTTCTTGTATAAAAAAACACAATCCCATGCTTTTGGGATTGTGTTTTTATTTGTTTCTACTTTTCATACTTTTACTACTTAACATTATTCAGTGGCGGTGGGCCGCCTTTTAATTTATCTATATCATGCCCAAGCCGCAACGGTTCTCCCTTGCGTAAAGCCCTGATTTTTTTGGCCTCAAATTCGCCCTCTTTGAGCATCCTTCCTACTACAATTACTTTTTGTCCGGGGATGAATTCAAATTCTTGTTCCAATTGACCGATATCAACTTTCCACCTGCTTCCATCAAGATGTTCAATTTCCAATATATTCTCTTTGGCACCAATTACCTTGCCAACAATAATGCCCTTTTCCGGCGCATGATATATCTTTTCCTGATCCAAGTGTAATCTCTCCCAAAGAGGTGTTTGATCCCGCAAAAAATCCCGGCTATTTTTGACAAAGCCCAAAAAATGAAAACCAATCGCCGTCAAAATAATTATCAACAAGCCAAATACTATAATCTGATACTTCGGGTACCTGTATCCCTTGGGAGTATTAACAAAGTTATAATAAGCCAGTACTGCCACCACCCCAAACAAAAATAACCAAAAGTAAGGGAAAACCGCCAACACAAAACCGAACCATTCCTTGCCGACCACGGGACGCAAATCCCACTGCGCGTCATTTAATTCCAAATATGCAATTCCCAAAAGCATTCCACCACCAACAATCAAAAACAGCAGCAATAGCCACAAAAGTCCGTGTTCGAGGACAAAATGCCATTTGGGAATGGGCTTGACGTCTTCCTTTTTTATCTTGCTGATCACCTTGTCGCTAATTTTGCTTTCTTGTTTGCTCATAAGTTTATATTAACTCATCTAACTTGTATTTGTTGCTCACTCTCTTGAGACGATCTTTGGCCCGATGCAACAAAGCGGCCACTGTACCCATTGGTTTCTGCAAAATATCACTGATCTCTTCGTAATCTTTTTCTTCCAAATATCGGAGAATTAACACATCTCGATAATGTTCCGGTAATTCATCAATCGCCTCATTGATTTTATTTCGTTTTTCCACCACCAGCACTTCGTCCTCAGCACTGTCATTGTGCGACAATTGATTTTCCAAGCCATTACCCTTCTTGTCAATACTGACAAATTCCATGTTTTTTTGGTTTTTGCGCCAATAACTCACCGCTTCATTATGGGCAATTCTATACATCCAGCTGGAAAATTTCATCGACGGATCAAAATTATTCAGATTACGATATGTTTTGATAAAGGTCTCTTGTACCACATCTTCGGCTATTTCCCGATTGGCCCTTATCAATCGGAGAACATATCTAATCAACTTTGATTCATATCTGCTCATCAGTTCATAAAATGCCTCTTCACGGGAAACAGACATGCGTGCCAAGTCTTCATCAGTTTTTTTCTCAAACTCACTAGCATTCATCGAGTTATAGTATTATCAATGACTCTCTATATAATTATACGTCAATATGTAAAATTTTCTTGCAGCAGAATTATTATATATAATTAATGAGTTGATAAATTTTCAATTTTCAAATCGTTGTCAATTAATCATTGTGATTTGAAGATTGAATGAAAATTGTAAATTAGAAATTGAAAATTTATTAATTAATTATTAGCAATAGGAGTCAAACATGGCCCAATTAAACAGCATCTACAAATGCAACGTCTGTGGCAACATAGTCGAAGTATTGCACTCCGGAGGAGGTACATTGGTATGTTGCGGCGAAGAAATGCACCTCTTTGACCCCAAAACCGAAGATCGGGGGTCAGAAAAACATGTCCCGGTCATAGTCATCGATGACAACCTAGTCAAAGTCCGGGTGGGCGAAGTGCCGCATCCGATGGAAGATGAGCACTATATTGAATGGATCGAAGTATTCGCCGGCAACAAGCGTTACAAAAAATTCCTCAACCCCGGACAAGAGCCCCAAGCCGAGTTTTGCCTCAAAGCCGACCAAATCACCGCCCGCATCTACTGCAATGTCCACGGCCTATGGAAAAATAAATAATTAATTAAATATTGTCGAGACGTAGCAGTGCTACGTCTCGACAAATACAAATATTTATTATTCATGAAAACTTCCAAAATAAACATATTCCTGAGAATCATCGCCTTGCTGCTAATAATCTTCCCGATTATTTTTTACCACGAGTTCTACCCCCATTTCTATGCCTACCTCACCGGCAATGTTATCAACCAAGTTATCACCGCCAACTGGCACTGGGTTTTGATTAGTATCTTGCTGTTCTGCGCGTTTATCATTCCCTTGTCCTACCGCCGGCGCGCCAACTGGCTTGAATACGGTCTAGTGGGAGCTTTTTTCGTCTCCCTTTTTATCGAAATGTACGGTATTCCTCTCACCATTCTCTTCGCGTCCAAATATTTTTACACCCCCAATCTGGAATTCCCTTTAAACAACGTCATCACCTTCAAACTACTCGGTACCGGTTTTGGTATGGACTTGGCCATGGCCTACGCGGCCATTATTATTGGTATTGGCATTACTTTGATTCTCATTGGCTGGATTACGCTATACCAAAACGCCAAAAAAAATCGATTCGTTACCGGCGGCATATATAAATATTCCCGTCACCCCCAATACCTCGGCTTTATTCTTATCGTACTTGGTTGGTTCATTGGCTGGCCCACCATCTTAACATTAATTTTCACCCCCGTCTTGATCTATAAATACATCAAAGTCTGCCAAACCGAAGAAACCGAACTCCCCCAAACCGCCCCTGGATATTCTCAGTACATTTCTCAAGCACCTTTTTTTATTTAATTAATATTTTTATATCCAAATTTAATCTCCCCAAATGCTATAATTGCATTGAACGAAAATATCCCTTATTGATGAAAAATATCTCTTCACTTATTATTATCCTGGTAGTTGGCATAGTATTGTTTTTTGTCAGCATGATAGCCATCGGTTTTTATCTGTCTCCCCAAGATATATTGCAAGAAGCTGACGCGGTTGTCGTAATAAGTGGTGGAGAAACTTACTCCCGTACCGTCGAAGGCATCAAGCTATACCAAAACGGATATTCAGACCTGCTCATCTTTTCCGGCGCCGCCTATGACCCCGACAGCATTTCCAACGCCGAAGCCATGAGAGATATCGCCGTTGATGAGTACAGTATCCCGAGTAAGAACATAATTATCGAAGAACAATCCGAATCAACTTACGAAAACGCCCAGAAACTCCAACCAATTTTCGAAAACAATTCTGTTCATTCCATCATTCTCGTCACCAGTCCTTATCACCAACATCGCTCTAAAATGACTTTTCAATACGTCATGGGTGATGACTTTACCATCATCAATCATTCTGCTACCGATGATCTTTGGCGAAAGATAGCTTGGTGGAAAAATGATCGGGCAGTGTTTCTAACATTTTCCGAACTTTGGAAAATAATATATATTTATGCAACCGGAGAATATCAATAAGAATAAAAGGAGTACACATGCCTCGAAAATCACACAAAAAACAAACCAAAGACATTTTCATGCCGGCCCAAGCTAATCCCAATTATCAGCTAAACAAAAAAAGTAAAACTATCGCAGACACCAATCAAAAAAAGGGGTCCAAAATCCGGCGCAAAATAAAGAAATAATCATTCATTAATAAATTATTTGAAAATATGAAAAAACTTTTTCAACTT
>JAHJAL010000121.1 GCA_018814055.1 Patescibacteria group bacterium | reverse complement strand
GACCGACTGGCGGCCTTTGAGTACTCGTGGTGGCGGTGGTGGCAGTAGCGCCCCATTACCCAAGGATCTTAATCCTCCCGATGAAGAAGAAGAGGATGGAGCAGAGCCGGCTAGTAGTTATGTCTACCGTTTTTGGTCGGATGTTTTCCATGGTCACTTCTTCACTATTGATGCTGATGAGGCCGATCACATAAATAGCACTGATCCCAACTGGAATTATGAGAAGGTGGCTTTCAATGGCTATACCACCGAGCAAGCGGACACTATTCCTCTATATCGTTTCTGGTCAGATGTATTCCATGGTCATTTCTATACGGCTGATTACGACGAATATATACGGGTAAAAGACACTGACAGCAACTGGAATTATGAATGGGTTGCTTACTATGTCTATCCGGTAGACTACAATGGATCGGTTCCGACCGAAACCGTCTACCGTTTCTGGAGTCCGGTATTTTTACATCATTTCTATACGGCTGATTATGATGAGATGACCAGAGTTAGAGATACCGATGCAAATTGGGTTTATGAGGGAGCGGCTTATCGAGTTCCGCAGCAGGTGTTTGAACAATGTGATTTCAAACCATGCAGCGAAATGGTAAGTTGCCAGGAGGCGCAGCATTATTATGACGCTTGTGGCATAACTGAATTGGACGATGATGGTGATGGTACACCTTGTGAGAATGTTTGTGGTGGGTGAAGCGAAGTTTTTGGATAACTTTAATTAAATAGACTATCTGATTTTGTTGGATAGTCTATTTTTTTAAATTGGATAGATTGTAGAAAGTACTATATGGGACGGCTTTTTTGGTATAATTAGTTGGTGAAGAAATTTTCAATTTTTAATTTCTAATTTTCATTCAATTTACAAAACACAAATCACAATTTATAAGCATTGGAAATTGGGTATTGGTAATTGAATGAAAATTGAGAATAATAAATTAATAATTTATCGACATGGAAAACAAGGTTTGTAAACAATGTGGTAGTAATTTTGTGGTGGAGGATGAGGATGCGGTGTTTTATGAGAAGATGAGTCCGGAATTTGCTGGTAAGAAATATGTGGTACTGTCACCGACCTGGTGTCCGGAATGCAGGCAAAAACGAAGACTTATCTGGCGCAATGAAAGGAGTTTGTATAAATCCAAGTGCGCCAAGAGCGGGCAAGATATGATTTCGATATATTCACCGGACAAAACTGATTATGTGGTTTATGAGCGGGATGAGTGGTGGAAGGATGATTGGGACGCGATAAGTTATGGGCGGGATTTTGATTTTGATCGGCCTTTTTTCCCACAATTTGACGAACTTCTTCATAAAGTGCCAAAAATGGCTCTGAATAATGCGGATACGGTAGATTGTAAATACGCCAATTTTATCGCCGGGTGCAAGAATTGTTATATGTCGTTTGTGATTTATTATGGCTCGGAGAATTGTCATTATTGCTACTGGACTTATCGTGGTAAGGATTGTGTTGACGTGACATATGCGGATGGGGTGGAGCTTTGTTATGATTGCGCGATGATTTATGGATGTTATGGTTGTCGTTATAGTGTGCGTTTGCATGACTGCCGGGATTGTTATTATTCCTGGGATCTGCGGGGGTGTAAAGATTGTATTTTCTCCAATAATTTGAGTAATAAGCAATATTATGTAGAGAATAAGCCGTATTCAAAAGAGGAATATGAAAAAATAAAAGCCGATTTGGGTCTGGGTCGATATAGCAAGACAAAAGAATATTTGAAGAAGTTCAATGAGATGAGGGGCAAGGCGGTTGTAAAGTTTGCCAATATTGTGGGAAGTGAGAACGTGAGCGGGGATGATTTACTCAATTGTAAAAATGTGAAGAATTGTTTTAGTTGTATAACCACGGAAGATAGTCGATATAGTTATGGACAGGAGGCGGTGAAAAATGTATATGATTCGATGGGCGGAACTTATGAGTGGTGTTTGGAATGTAATCATACCGGTTGGGCCAATAATTGTATTGGTACCAGTGGGGTACTGAATTCAAATAATATGTTTTATTGTTATAGTTGTCATGGGTGTCATGATTGTTTCGGGTGCGCGGGATTGCGTAAGAAAGAATATTGTATTTTCAATGAACAATATTCCAAGGAAGAATACGAACAGTTGGCCGGCAAAATTGCTGAACATATGCAAAAATCAGGAGAATGGGGCGAGTTTTATCCAATGAATATGTCGGCTTTTGGGTATAATGAGTCGGTGGCGAATTCTTATTTGCCGATGACCAAGGAAGAAGTTTTGAAATATGGCGCCAAATGGCTCGATATTGATTATTCCATGAAATACGATGGACCATTGTATGAGCCGCATGATGATATAGTAGTTTACCAGAAATCCAAAGATGAAGTGGACAAATTGTTGGCGGGAATTTTAAAATGTGAAACTAGCGGCAGGCCGTTTAAGATTATGCCGCAGGAATTGGCTTTTTATCTGGCACAAGGAATTCCGATTCCACGGGAGCATTATGATGTACGGCATGATAGAAGGTTTAATACCAGGAATCCACGGAAGTTGTGGCATCGGCAGTGCATGTGTGAGGGGCAAGGGTCAAGTGGCAAGGATCAAGGATCAAGTGGGGGATGTATGCATGAGGGAAGGTGCAAAAATGAATTTGAGACGACGTACGCGCCGGAGAGATCGGAGAGGGTGTATTGTGAGGAGTGTTATCAGAAAGTTATAAGTTAAAAGGAAAACGGAAAAGTAAAATCTGGAGGTCAAATATGAAGCTAATTTATCTTTATGGGGCGCCGGCGACAGGGAAATTGACGATTGCTCAGAAATTAGCGGAGATGACCGGCTACAAAATTTTGCATAACCATCTCTCGAATGACTTGGTAGAGGCGGTGCTGGATTATGAGAATGAGGATTTTTTTGATATTGCGTTTGAGTTGCGGAAGATTGTAATGCATGCGGCGGTGAAGCATGGAGTGGTGGGAGTGATCACGACTTCCTGTTATGCTTATGGTAATAATGAAGAAGAGAGATTGAAAAAATATTTCGATGGTTTGCGGGCGATAGGAGTGGAGATTGATTGTGTCCATCTGGTTTCTGACAAGGAGGAGTTGTTGAAGCGGGTGCAGGGTGAGTCGCGGCAAAAATATGGCAAGCTGAAGAAACCGGAAAAGCTGAAAGAAGTTTTGGAGAAATATGATTTTTATACCAAAATTCCGTTTATGGAGAGTCTGGTGATTGATAATACAAAGCTTGAGCCGGAGGAAGTGGTGAAGCTGATTTTGGAATATGTTAATAAATAGGGAAAAATATGTCTGAATTCCAACCGATTGAAAAAATATGTAAAGTAAGTGGGAAAAAATTCACGGTCTATCCGGAGGATCAGGAGTTTTATGCCAAAAAGGGGGTGCCGCTGCCGACCCTTTGTCCGCAGGAAAGGGCGAGGCGGAAGTATGCTTTTATCAATAATGAGTT
>JAHJAL010000022.1 GCA_018814055.1 Patescibacteria group bacterium | reverse complement strand
TTCTTTGAGACCGCGCAGATAGTCAGTTTTGCCACAAATAGCGGCATTTAATAGAACGCCGGTGGTTTCTTGAAAAGAGGCGGCTGACAGGAAGCTTTCAGTTTTTAGTGATACCTTGGTAATACCCATGATAATGTTTTCGTATTTGGCCGGTTGTTTGCCTTTGGCTTTGAGCTCGTTGTTGTCTTTTTCCAGTCGGTATAAATCGACGATCTCTCGGGGCAAATAGCTGCTATCATGTTGATCAGTGATGCGTACCTTGGAAAACATTTGTCTGATGATAACTTCCAGGTGTTTATCATGAATACTGGAACCAACATACATGTAGGTTTTTTGAATTTCACTGATGAGATATTTTTTGACGGCTAAATCGCCTTTGTAGCGTAATAACTCGGATAGATTGATATGGCCTTCAGTGAGCGCATCTCCTCTGGCAATTAAATCACCGTCATTGATCAGTAGCGGCAAGTGGGATGGAATGGGAAAATCTTTGGTTATTTTGCCGGGATGTTTGACAGTGATTCTGTTTTTACGAATAGTAACTGTGCCTCGGTATTTGGCTCTGACTTCAGATTGGTCGGGCAAAATAGCGAGAATTTGATTGTCGCTGATTTTTTCCTGGTTTTTGACTCTGATAACACTGTCATCTGTCACTTCGTATTCTTCGGTCGGGACTTGAGAGGAGGTGATAGTGACAATTAATTCTTGATCTTTTTCTTTGATGGTGGCTTTGCCGGGTAAATCTGCCAGGATGGCTGCGCTGTGGGGAGTCCTGGCTTCGAATAATTCTTCAACACGAGGCAGACCTTGAGTAATGTCGGCTACTACAGCCACACCGCCAGTATGGAAAGTACGCATTGAAAGTTGAGTGCCGGGTTCACCGATTGATTGAGCAGCGACGATGCCGACCGCTTCACCTAGTTTGATACGTTTACTGGTTGCTAAATCAGCACCATAGCATTTGGTACATACTCCCCAATAATTTTTGCAGTACAGGGTAGATCTAACTGCAATTTGTTCTATGCTTTGGTGGTCGGATAGAATTTTGGCGGTCCGTGATGTAATAATTTCATCTTTTTTGACTATCACTTTTTTGGTCTTGGGATCGGTAATGTTGTTTAAAGGATAGCGACCGATTATTCGTTTGGTGAAATCGTCAAAATCTTTTTCGATTTCTTCTCGATAGAAGATGACTCCTTCGGTAGTGCCACAATCTTCGGTGGTGGTAATGATGTCTTGAGCGACATCAACCAGGCGACGGGTAAGATATCCAGCATCAGCGGTTTTGAGCGCGGTGTCGGTTTTTCCTTTACGTGACCCATGAGTGGATATAAAGTATTCTAACTCGGAAAGACCTTCAGTAAAGTTGGATTTGATAGGTAATTCGATAATTTCTCCAGAGGGACTGGATACAAGTCCTTTCATACCGGCCATCTGACCAAATTGGGAAATATTTCCACGGGCTTTGGATAAAACACAAGAGTGTAGCGGATTTTCGGTGTTCATATGATCTTTGATGATGTCATTGAGTTTACTAATTGATTCCAGCCAGGAGTCGATTAGTTTTTGTTTGTGTTCTTTTTTGGTAATTAGACCTTGGTAGTATTGATCAAGTGATTGATTAACTATTTCTTCGGTTTTGTCGACAATTTTTTGTTTTTCTTCGGGGATATTGATATCTTCCACCGAGAAGGTGATGCCTGATTTGGTGGCATATTCGAAACCGATTTTCATAATATCGTCGACAAACCGGGAAGTAGGCTCAAGGCCGCATATATCCCAAGATTTTTTGATAATTTCCTCCAGGTCGCCTTTGACAAAAACCTTGTTTTGATAGCCTAACTCTGGAGGGATTATAGTATTAAAAATTGCGCGCCCGAGGGTGGTTTCAATAATTTCTTCATTGATCATGATTTTGATTTTGGCATGAAGATCTAGAATATCCTGATTGTAGGCCATAATGGCTTCGTCAAGCGAAGTGAAATATTTACCTTTGCCGGGGCGATCGGGTATTTCGACGGTCAGGTAATAACAACCAAGGATCATGTCTTGAGCGGGAGCAACTATTGGTTCACCATCAGCCGGTTTAAGCAAGTTTTTGTCGGCGCTCATGTAAGTGCGGGATTCGCTTTGAGCCGCTTTGGAAAGGGGTAAATGGACTGCCATTTGGTCACCATCAAAGTCGGCGTTGTAGGCAACACAAACCAGTGGAGGAATTTGGATCGCTTTACCTTCGATAAGAACGGGAGTAAAAGCTTGGATGCCCAAGCGGTGCAGGGTGGGAGCTCGATTTAATAGCACATATGAATTGGTAACAACCTCTTCGAGAATGTCCCATACTTCCGGATCCTTGCGTTCGATAATTTTGCCGGCATTTTTGATGTTGTGAGCGTAGCCCTTTTCGATTAGACCGTGAATTATATATGGCTTGTATAATTCCAGGGCGATTTTTTTGGGGAGGCCGCAATGGTTTAGCTTGAGATTGGGGCCAACCACAATCACTGATCGGCCGGAATAGTCTACTCTTTTTCCTAATAAATTTTGGCGAAAACGACCTTGTTTGCCTTTGAGCATATCGGACAAGGATTTATATTTCCGGCGGTTGCTGGTTAACACAGCGCTTTTACCACGACGGGGTGTGTTGTCAATTAGAGCATCAACAGCTTCCTGTAACATCCTTTTTTCATTGCGACAAATAATCTCCGGCGCGCCAAGGTCAATAAGTTTTTTGAGGCGATTGTTGCGGTTTATCACTCTTCGGTAGAGATCGTTGAGGTCACTGGAGGCATAGCGACCACCGTCCAATTGAACCATGGGGCGCAGGTCGGGGGGAATTACGGGTAATTCTTTGACTATCATTGACTCTGGTCTGATATTGGCCTTGAAAAGGTTTCGTACCAATCGAAGTTTTTTGAGTAATTTGCGTCGCTTTTGAGTGGCGGCAGTTTTGAGTTCGATGTCGATTGCTTTGATTTGTTTTTCCAAGTCTATTTTGGACAGTAATTCATAAATGGCTTCTGCGCCGATACCGGCTTTGATAATTTGGCCATAGCGGAGAGAAAGGGTGCGGTATTTTTTTTCGGAAATTATTTGATTGGACGCAAGTTTACCAACTTCCTCCATCGCTTTATTGAAGGTGTTTTTGAGATTTTCATATTTGAGAGCACCCTGTTGCTTGGTTTTGGCAATTTCTTTTTGGTAATGTTTGTCGATGTCTTTCTTTTGACCGGCTGGGGCATCAGATAGAGCTTGGGTCATATTTTGACTCAAGGTGTCGAGATTTTTCTTGAGATCTTTTTTGATCTGTTTTTTGTACTGATTGAATTCATTGGTAAGTCGGTCCAAAATATCCTGACGGATTTCCTCATTGACTTCGATAACCACATAGGCAGCAAAATAAACCACTTTCTCCAGATTGCGGCTGGTAAGACCCAATATCAAGCCGATTTGGCTGGGTGAGCCGCGCAGATACCAAATATGGGCGATGGGGACTGCCAAACTGATATGACCCATGCGCTGACGTCGAACAATGGATCTGGTAACTTCAACGCCACATTTGTCGCAGATGATTCCTTTGTAACGGATTTTCTTGTATTTTCCGCAATAACATTCCCAGTCTTTGGACGGACCAAAAATATTTTCGGCAAACAGCCCGTCTTTTTCTGGCTTTTGGGTGCGGTAGTTGATGGTTTCCGGTTTGAGTATTTCCCCATAGGACCAAGACATAATGTCATCCGGCGAGGCAATGGAAATCTGTACCCGGTCAAAATTATGAGGAGTGAGGTCTTTTTTGGGGGATTTTTTGATTTCGGCCATAATTATTATAAATTACGAATTATATTATTGTGACGAGTTGTACAAATTATTATCATCACCAATATCTTTCTTTTTAAC
>JAHJAL010000120.1 GCA_018814055.1 Patescibacteria group bacterium | reverse complement strand
TTTATTATTCATTATTAATTATTCATTATTAATTATTCTTGTGCCTTTTTCCATTACCCTAAAACTCGCTATCAAAGCCCTTTTGGTCAACAAAACCCGATCTTTTTTAAGTATTTTGGGAATTGTCATCGGTATATCTTCCGTCATTATTCTTATGGCCGCCGGTGTTGGTGCTCAAAACTTTATCCTCGACACCGTCCAATCATTTGGCAGTAATCTGGTCCAAATCATGCCGGGTACTCCCGATGATGAAAGCTACGGCTTCTCTCCAACTTTAGCCGGCATCACTATTACTACGCTCAAATACGAAGATGCTCAAAAACTAAAAGACAATCCCCAGGCCCCCAATATCGCCAACACTACTGCCACCATTTCCAGCCAAATAGTGGCCACTTCCAGCTACAACGAAAAACTAACCCAATTTTTCGGCACTACCCCTTCATATTTCTCTATTCGCAATACCGAGATTACCAGTGGCCGCATGTTTGAGGCCCGAGAAGTAGACTCACTTGCCCGAGTAGCCATTCTTGCCCCGGATGTTGCCAAAGATCTTTTTCCAAATACTGACCCGATCGGCGAAAACATCAAAATCGATAACATTACTTTCAAAATAATTGGCATCACCGAATCCAAAGGAATAGGTCAATTAGGTGTAAATTTTGACGATCTGATTTATATACCCGTCACTACCGGACAAAAACTACTATTGGGCATTGACTACGTCAGTAATATTATCATTGCCGCTGATTCTGACAACAACACTTCCCTCGCCGCCGAACAAGCCAAGTTAATCCTGCGCGATCTCCATCATATCGATGAAGGAGAAAAAAGCGACTTCACCGTTATGAATTCCCAGGATGCTTTAGAAACCATCAACGCCATTACCGACGCCATGGCGTCTTTTCTGGCCGCCATCGCCGCCATCTCGTTACTGGTCGGCGGTATCGGTATTATGAATATCATGCTCGTCTCGGTCACCGAAAGAACCAAAGAAATCGGCCTCAGAAAAGCCATTGGTGCCAAACGAACTGATATCCTCAGCCAATTTATTACTGAATCAGTTATTATTACCCTAATCGGCGGCATAATCGGCATCTTAATCGGACTTGGTATCTCTACCGCTATCACCCAATTCACTACCCTTCGCACCGCTGTTACTCTCGATTCAATCTTATTGGCTACCGGCGTTTCCACACTGGCCGGCATCGTTTTCGGTTTCTACCCCGCCAACCAAGCCTCCAAACTAAACCCCATCGAAGCCCTCCGCTTTCAGTAATTAACAATGAATAATATTTTATTTTTTTGGATTATTTTTTGTCATACTTATTTTCAAACTTTGCCGTGAGCGATAGTAGGCCGTTTGAAAATAAGTATGACAAAAAATAATCCAAAAAAATAAAATATTATTCATTACCAATTATTTATTATTCACTTACCTTGGATCTTTTATCACTAATAAAAATTGCCCTCACCGCCATTGGCAAAAACAAACTCCGAGCCGGACTCACCACCCTCGGCATTATAATTGGTATCTTCTCGGTCGTCACCTTGATGGCTCTTGGCCAAGGAGTCGAAAATTATATCGTTGATCAAGTTGCCAACCTTGGCGGTACCAACCTGATTGCCATCCTGCCCGGCAAAACCGATAGTGAATTCTCAGCACCACCATCCCAACAAGGCCAAACCATTACCTCACTTACCTACCGCGACTCCCAGGCCATCGCCACTTCACCAATCACCAACCATGTCGAACTCACCTCCCCCGAAATCAGAGCCCAATTCAACGCTACCTCTCCTTATTACGAAATCGAAGCCATCATTATCGGTACCGATGCCAACTACTTCACTATCCGCAACACCAAAATTACCCAAGGAGCCAACTTTGAAGAAACCGATATCGATGGTGTTTCCAACAATGCCATTGTTGGGCCAAAAATTGCCAACCTCCTCTTTCCCAACCAAGATCCGATTGGACAAATTATCAAAGTCAATCAACTAAATTTTCGTATCATCGGCGTCACCGAAGCCAAAGGGATTGAAGACGGACAAGACAAGGATAAATTCATCTACCTCCCCGTCACTACCGCTCAAAAGAAGCTTCTGGGAATTGATTACCTATTTACCATCTATGCCACCACCATTGACAAAAAAAACATTCCCATTGCCAAAGAAGAAATTGCCACCGTCCTCCGCGACCGCCACGATATCGATGATCCCTCCAAAGATGATTTCACCATATACGATACCGAACAGGCCTTGGAAATTTTATCTGATATCACTGATATTCTCTCCATACTACTCGGCGCCATTGCTGCTATCTCATTGCTTGTCGGCGGCATCGGCATTATGAACATCATGCTCGTTTCCGTCAAAGAACGCACCCGAGAAATCGGCTTACGCAAAGCCCTTGGCGCTACTCGTATGGATATCCTGACTCAATTTGTCATCGAGGCCGTCATGCTCACTATTCTCGGGGGTTTAATCGGTTTACTGCTCGGCCTGATCGTTACCATCCTGGTAAAAGTATTTTCAACCTTCGACCCTGAAATAACCCTTGGTTCAATTTTACTCTCTCTGGGAGTATCATCAATTTTTGGCCTCGTTTTCGGTCTCTACCCCGCCAACCAAGCCTCCAAACTCGACCCGATTGAAGCCCTGCGGTATGAATAATGCAACCTAAATTTTTGCCTTGAACCATATTTACTGATTACAAATTACTAGAGACCAGAATACACCAGCCATCTCCAAATTCTAGTAATTCGTAATCAGTAATTAGTAATTTTTATATAATGATCACCCTCACCTACATTCTAAGCTTCCTGGCTTTTTTTCTACTAATTCTCAACTTCTCCGCCAGTATATATACTATTTTTTATTTCAAATATTTATATCCTCAAAAAATCCGGCCTAAATTTGATCCAGACTACCAGCCAACCTGCACCATCATTATTCCCGTCAAAGGAATTCCCCACCAATTCAACCAAAATATTCATGCCCTACTCAATCAAAACTACCCTGACTACAATATTATTTTTACCGTCGAGAACCAACAAGACCCTGCATACAACCTCATCAAACCCTACCAAAGCAAATACCCTCGTATCAAACTAGTCACCTCCCAACTCTCCTCCACTTGCTGCCAAAAAAACCAAAATCTCATCTCCGCCGTTCGGCACTCTCCCAACAGCGAAGTTTTGGTATTCGCCGATGACGATGTCATCAATGGTCAAAACTGGTTAAGTGAATTGATTTTGCCCCTTTCAAACCCCAAAATCACCGCCACCTCCACCTTCTTTTGGCCTATATCTCACCAAGATAACTTTGGTGAGCTTTCTTTTGTCTTTGCCAACATATACACTCTCTCCCTTTACTGCTTCAGTTCTTCCTTCTTTAAATTTCCTCTCCTGTGGGGCGGATCAATCGCCATCAAACAAAAAACTTTCAATGAGCTCAAAGTCAAAAAATACTGGTCAACCAACGTTGTCGACGACACCAGTTTATCCAAACTTCTCTCTGATAATCGCCACCGCACCACCTTTGTCCCCACTGCCATGGGATTAAACACCAAGCCGATCAATAACACTTTCAGTTTTATAAATTGGTACATCCGCCAACTGATGTACCTCAAACTTTACCACAAACGAATGTGGTATATTATAAGCAACACCATGTTCTGGACATACATTCTAATTTACAGTCTGGTTCCCTTGCTCATCATTATATATATTTTCGACAACCGTCACGAATTTTTATTGCTCACATTTATCCCTATCACCTTATTCTTATTTGAAGCTATCAATTCCTTACTCTATAACTCTCTTGGCAAAATCAACCACCCCATCAAACTAATTATTCTCACCCCCCTGCTACGCGTTACCCAAGTTATCGCCTACCTCAAAACTCTCTTTTGCCGCAACTTCCTCTGGGCCAACACCACCTATCACTTCGACTCTACCGGCCGGGTTACCAACATCATCAGAAAATAATAAATAATGAAAAATGAATAATAGATAACTAATTATTCATTATTCATTATTCATTATTCATTATTCATTTTTAATCATGGACCACTCAAAATACAATATCGCCTATTTCTCCATGGAAATCGGCATCAGAAATTCCATCCCCACCTATTCCGGTGGCCTGGGCGTTTTGGCCGGCGACACCATCAAATCCTGTGCCGACCTGGAAATCCCACTGGTTGCCATCACTATGATCAATGAGCATGGTTATTTCTTCCAACAAATCGACCGGGAAGGCAATCAAGTCGCTCAGCCAACCAATTGGGCCATCAATGACTACCTCGAACTTACTCCCGCCCAAGCCATTATCAAAATTCAAGACCGTGACGTTAAAATTCAGGTATGGCAATACATCATCAAAGGTGCCACCGGCTTCGAAATCCCTGTTTATTTCCTTGATTCCAACATCGCTTCCAACAACGAATTTGACCGACACCTCACCAGCCATCTTTACAAAGGCGGTGATTTAGAATACCGACTCAGCCAGGAAATGGTCTTGGGAATCGGCGGTTATGAAATTCTCAAAAAACTCGGATACAATAATATCAAAAAATATCACATGAACGAAGGCCATTCCGCTCTTTTGACACTCAAACTAAACCACGACTTGTGTAATTCCAAAAGCATGACATGCGAAAATACAAAACCATATTGCATATTCACTACTCACACTCCTGTCGCTGCCGGCCATGACCAATTCCCCATCGACATGGCTCAGCGCTTTCTCAAACACTATACCGACAATATTCCCGAGAAAGTTATCCAAAACAATGCACTACAGATGACTCAACTCGCTCTCCATTCCTCCGGATTTATAAACGCAGTCAGCCAAAAACACACTCTTGTCGCCCGCAAAATGTTCCCCGGATTTGACATCAAAGGCATCACCAATGGCATCCATCCCCCCACCTGGGTTTCCCCACCCTTTGCCAATCTGTTTGATAAATACTCCCCCGACTGGCGCGTCAAACCAGACACCCTGACCAACATCAAAGACGCTTCTCACCAGGAAATCAACGAAGCCCACTACATCAACAAAAAGAAATTGATCGATTTCACCAATCAGCTCGCCAATGTCGGCATGGACAATGACTTTTTTACCATCTGTTTTGGCCGCCGCATCACTGCCTACAAACGTCCCGACCTTATCTTGCTCACCCCCGATAAAATCGCTCAAATCAACAACATCCGCCCAGTCCAAATTATCTTTGCCGGCAAAGCCCATCCCAGCGACATGGAAGGCCAGGCCTTTATCAAACGCATCAACCAAATCAAAAACGACTTCAAAAATGATATCAAAATTGCCTACCTGGAAAACTACAATATCAAAGTCGCCAAACTCATGACCCAAGGCGCCGACCTGTGGCTCAACAACCCCATTCCCGGCCAGGAAGCCTCCGGCACTTCCGGCATGAAAGCGGCCATCAACGGCGTCCCCTCGCTATCAACCCTTGACGGCTGGTGGGAAGAGGGCTGGGAGGAAGACGTCACCGGCTGGGCTATCAACGAACCGGAAGAAAAAATGGACCAATACACTCTCGAGGAACTCAAACAAAAACACGCCAACACTGTATACGAAAAACTGGAAAAACATATAGTCCCCAGCTTTTACAACAACCAAACTCATTGGCTGGAAATCATGAAAAACTGTATCATCAAAAACGGCACGTACTTCAACTCCCACCGCATGTGCCACGAGTACTGGGACCAAGCCTGGTCAAAATAGATTTTTTTCAAACAAGAAACAAAATTTTAAAAAAGAAGCATCGTACACTTGCTTCTTTTTTAATTCCACTCACGTTTATTTGTCAACATCAAAGATACTTGATTAGGTATATCCTTATCACTCTCAAGACGAAAATAATCTTTCAAAAAATAATTAGATAATACAATATCAGCATCTTCTTTGTTCCATAACCCCAAATCTCTTTCTTTAATTTCGCTATATTTTGCAATCTTATCCCAGCACACTAACTCAAACGGATAATTAATTTCCCTACGACACTGATACCGATCAACAATTTCAAGTTCGGCAATAGCTTTAAACTCTTTTTTTACAAGATTATAACCATCCTCCGAATTCCCAACCAAAGTTACCAAATCTTTACAAATCCCCACATCACAACAACCCTTGCCATAACGCAGCAAATCAAGCCAATACTTGGTCCTGTCTTCGTTATAAGAAAAATTCAATTTCTCCACTTGACCCGGCCCAAGCAATATCTTCAATTCTACCCTCTTTTTTGAACCAATATCATCAAACGTTTCATCCCGCCTATCAGCGCCTTCAATCTTATCCATACTCAATTCGGTTAAACCAAAAAGTTAAAAACGAAAACTCTATCACCAAAATACCACTTCACAAGAACATTTTCAACCCTCAACTTTCTTTAAATAATACTCAAATGTCACCCGAAAAAACGGACAAGTTTTGATTTTCCGATATTTTCCTATTAAATAACCCATATCAAACCACTTTCCTCCCGGAACATCTTCTTCCTCAAATACAAAAGGCCCATCACTATATCCCACAAAAACCGCATTTCTCTCATTGTTACCTTCCAAATCAAGCCAATAATAACCTATATATTTCAAATCACATTCTATTCCCAATTCCTCTCTTAACTCTCTCACCGCCGTCTGTCGATATGACTGACCCGACCCCACATGTCCAGACGCACTACTAGTCCAATATCCGGGGTATACAAATACATCCGGCCCCCTTTTCTGTAAAAACAACTTATCGCGCCTAGTATTAAATATCAAAATATGACTCGTCCGATGCGGCAGCTTTTTCTCATGTATATCGTGCAACAATACCTTTCCTATCACCCTATTTTTCCTATCTATAACATCCACATACTCTAAGAACCCCTGAATCGGCAATTTCTTTTTTTTCGTATTCATTGAACCTCACCAAGCATTAAAACACTTTTATTATAACAAAGAAGACACCAAACTGATGCCTTCTAGTAATTAGTAATTAGTAATTAATTCACCCCAATATCCATCGTTGCTTCTATAGTCCCATCACCAACCTTATCCCAAATTTTTGAGTACCAGGTATACTGCTCTCCCTCTACCATCGGATCACCAATCAGCAAACTGACAAACATTTCAGAGGCTTGCTCCGGCAATACACCATCTTCATCATACATCGCAAACATATCATCCTCTTCCAAAATCTCTTTGCCGTTTTTATCAGCCACTACCATCATCGCTCCCGGAAAAACTTTGCCATCAACTTCCTCGAAATAATCCACGCCGGTAAAATTCATATAAACCTCGGTCCCAATATCAAACATGTTTTCACTTGTCCTCTCATCATCCACCGTCAAATACACCTCATCATAAGCCAAACCATCATTGTCCACCTTCAAACCACTCAACAAATCCTTGTTCACTCCCTTGCTAAAATTGGCTTCACACCCCACCAAAGTCACTACCAACAAAACCAACACCCCCATCGAAATTTTCTTCAACATATAAATTCCCTTCAAAAAAATAAATATATATTTTCATATGTACGGACGGGGTCACCCCGCCCCTACCGCAACTCATGATAACATCTTTCACAATACACTATTTCCTCCCTTTTTTCATCAAATGTCGATTTAATTTCCTTCCCACATTTATCACACTGCCGATCAAACAATTTCCGCGGTCGCCCCATCTCAAATCGCTCCCTATATCTCTGATCAGGATGCTTGGTCGGAATCGGTAAACCGTGCTCGATATAAAAAGCCACCTCCTGCGAAATCAACCGAAATGGCTTGCCAGTCACCTCACACTTCAACACTCCCGCCAACAATTCGCCCAACTCACCCTGCGCCCTGGGATTCGCTTCCGGATCATACGTACTAATATCCTTTGACTCATAAAATTCACCATCATACTGCAAACCAAAATCTTGCATCTGCCAAGTAGCCCCTACACCAATCGCTTCCTCTTTGGTCATCGGCATATAATCCTGACCCATCGTCTCGTTATAGCCAAACGGCGAAATACTCATCGGAAAAAACTCCCCCCACTCGCCATCCGCCTCCATCTTCTCGATAATCTTCGGCACCAACTGCTCATATTCCTCTTTCGTGTACTGCTTGTTCAAGATACAATACTCCCCATTACGCAAGCCCACACAACCAAAACAATCTTTCGTCCCTCCACTACATTCCGCGCAATAATATATATCCCTCCCTCCAATACAATACCAACAAAAAGCATTAACATAAGACCCAAAACCGAAAATCATCGTCTCGTAAGCCAACTCCACTCCGTTAAAACCAAAACTAATATCTTGCGAATCTGACAAATCGGCCGAACAGATGAATCCATTTTTTACATTATCAGCTCCAGTCATCTCAAAACAATTTTGACAGTTTCTCGTATTCTTCAACCAATCACCAACCGAATTCTCAGTATTCAAATTATCAGCATACTTATGAGGCAAGCCAAGATATATTTGCTTCACCCGCTGCTGCACCTCCTCCACTTTCTCCCTCTTAAACTCAAAACCAGCCACGAACCGCTCATACTCCTCCTTGGTCTTCTGTTCGTTGAAAATGCAATACTGCTTGTTCTGCAGACCCACACAACCAAAACAATCCTGACAACCCGTCAATTCTGTTGAAAACATAATATCTCGACAGTTGTTACATGACCTACAATAAAACGCATTATAAACTTTGGTGCACTCAACAGACTGAAAGCAATTCTCGCTCTGCCGAACATACATGCAGTCATAAATATCCTGTGAATAGTAAACCTGATCACTATAATAAACTCCATCTGAAAAATTCAAACTAAAGCTATAGTATGCATTCTTCAAATCACTCGCTCCATTCACAAATTCCGCATTTTCCATCGCCCCAAAATTTATATACGCATGCGCCTTTGGAACTTCAATAAACAATTCATTAAACTGATCAAAAAATCCCCGCGACAGATCGTAATCCCGTCCATATTTAAATGCATCAAAATCATCCGACTGGATCTCAGCCACATGCCAAACCTTATATGGCTTATTCGGCGCATAAATCGCCAACAAATCCTGTCCCGACTTATCCGACTTCCTTCTATACAAACTGCGCAAATTACGCCAACAAAGCCGCCGCCGCAACCGACAATCCGGACACAACGTTGGTACGGGAATTTTATATTTCTTCCCACTAAATTCGGGCGAAATCTTATCATAAAATACCAAATCCTCATCCTCCACCACATAATCAGCACTACATTGTTTACAAACTTTATTTTCCACAAATATAATCCCTTTTACTATTTGTCATCCTCAACCCTAAGCGACGTTAGGAGCGCTAGGGATTGGGGATCCAGAAATATATTTATATTACCGATTTCTGATAACACCCTTCGCAATAAACTTTCTCTTCTCGATCAGGTGCGTACGTCGTCTCAAACTCCTCCTCGCATCTCCCCTCATGCCCATGCCCACTCTCCTCACACATACACTGCCTATGCCATAATTCCCGCGGATTTCTCAATGCTATCCTATCCGCAAACCTCTGATCTGGCGATTTTTTTGGTATGGGAATATTTAGCTTCAGATAAAAAGCCAATTCCGGTCCCACTACTCGAAAAGGCCTACCAGTAACCCCACACCTCAAAATTCCTTGCAACAACTCACCCGTATGGCTTTCATCCCGATAATAATTTAGATCTCCATTTGGCTCATACCATGGACCATCATAACCACTTTCCGGATTATAATCACTCCACCCAAAACCCATTTTTTGTGCTTTTTCTTTTTCCAACGGAAATAATTCATTCGCAATCGTCTCATTGTACCCAAAATGACTCAACCCAATCGGAAAAAACTCACCATATTCCTCTCTCTCCAACATATCCAGCTTGATTTTTTCTATCAGCTCAAAATATTCTTCCCGTGAATATTGTTTGTTTAAAACACAGTACTGTTTCTTTTTCAAACCGACACAACCAAAAACATTCTGCACCGAGATGCACAAATAACTATAATAATTGTCCTGACCATTTGGATAAACCACATTACAGCCAATCGCCCGCCCCGCATTCACCCCACTGGCAATCGAGTTATACTGCAACTGCGCATCTATTCCACAAGCATACATATAATACGAATCCTGCAATGATTTGATACCCTCAAGACAATACCGACAATTATCAAAACCTTCTATACCAAAACAATCATGGCAATTTCTCGAATTATACACTTCATCACCAGTACAATCTTCCGAATTTCTAATATCGGCAAATCTGACTATCAACTCCTCTCGCACCCTCAACAACTCTTCTTTGCATGCATAATAATCCCATTCATTTTTGAATTTATCAAATTCTTGCTTTGACACTTCCTTGTTCCGAATGTAATATTGCTTATTTTTCAAATTGAATGACAAAATACAATTCTGACAATTATGCAAATTTTGAGAAAAATGACAATCATAACAATCCTCTGACTCCAGCAAATAAATACAACTGTTGTTGTTCACTCCTTTCACATTTTCATAACAATCAACGCTCTTATCAATCCGCAAACAATCGACGCAATTCTGCGAATACCAGATACTCCTGCCATACATACAATCCTCACAACCTACTCCCGACGACACATAATAACAATTCTTGTCATTGGTCCCATGATTTACATAATCACAGTTCTCACTACTGGTCACCATCAGATTAGGATAGGGAACTTTTTTCATCAACTCCCCCACCTGTTCAAAAATACTTTTCTCTGAATTATAATCTTGCCCACACTCCAAAGCATCCCACGTATCCGAATGCCAATAATCTTTTTCATACACCTTATAAGCCTTGTCCGGCGAATAAACCGACACTATCTCTTTGCCCGTCGCATCACATTTCCTTTTATACATTTTCCCTTCATTCCGAAAACAAAGTCGATGCCGATGATTACACTCGGGACACTCCATTGGCACCGGCACCATAATTTTCTTCAACAAATTCAAATCTTCCTGCCCTATCCCAAACTTATTCTTACAAACCAAACACTCCCGCTCATGCGGTGTCTCTTTATCTAATTGGTCCAAAATTTTTTGATCAGCCTTGTACATTTTTTACTTAAATCATTGCCTTCGATTGGGCG
>JAHJAL010000119.1 GCA_018814055.1 Patescibacteria group bacterium | reverse complement strand
ATTAATTAAAAATTATTTATGAATAAAATCTGGAAATCTTTGATTGTTTTGGGGCTGCTTTTGATGCCGGCCAATGTATTGGCGGCGGAAGATGGCCAAATGGCAATATATCCTCAAAATTGGGATGGCTCCAATGAATTGACCAAGCATTGGTTTATTTATAATTTAGCCAACGGGGCTACTCATCAGGATACGGTGGTGATAGAGAATATGGGTGATTCTGATTTGTCGGTCAAAATATATGCGGTTGATGCATTGACGACAACAGAGGGTGCTTTTGCTTTGGAAAATGAAGAAGAAGAAAAAAATGATGTCGGTGCCTGGGTAAATGTTGAGGGAAGTGAATTGGATTTGGGCCCAAGAGAAAAGGGAACAGTCAATTTTTCGATTACTATTCCCGAAGATGCTTCACCGGGTGAACATATGGGAGGCATTGTCGTGGAGAACAAAAAAATTAAAGAGGGTGAATTGCTGAACTTGAAGACCAGAGTCGGGGTGAGGATGATTGAAACAGTACCAGGTGAAATAGTCAAAAAGGTCAATATCGGTGATATAAATGTTGAAGGTTTTTTTGCATCGATTTGGTCGCTGTTTTATGATTATCATTTTGATTATAAGTTGATCAATGAAGGAAATGTCCAAATATCACCAAAGTCAGAAGTTTCTCTGGATAGTAACTGGTTTGGAAATGTGGCTTCAGCGACCAAAGAAGTGAATGGATCGATATTCCCCCAGAAGGATGTTGCCCAGCAGTTGGATATCGACGAAACTTTGTACTTTGGTCCTTATACTTTGACGATTACTGCCAGCGCGCAGGAAGATATGGTGCCGGTACAGAAAAGTCATACTTTCTGGGTATTACCTTGGAAAATACTATTGGCGATGGCAGTGGTTTTGATAGCCGGAATTAGTTGGAGATATTCTCATCAAGAAGGAAAAGAGAGTAAATCCCGAGCTTTCAAAAAGAAGGTTAAGAAAAAAGAATCTACTGCAAAAAAGAAATTGAAAAAGACTACCAGAAAATAAGGGGCATGTCTTAAAATAAAAACACAAATGAAAGAGGATGGTAAAATATCGAAATTTTGGATAATTCCTTTGATTGTGCTTTTGGGGGTATGTTCTTTTTTGGCGGGTGCATATATCAGAAAATTGGTTGATCCTGGTTACTCGAAAGCGGCAAAAACCGTAATTTATACCAATATCAGCGGGGGGTCATTGTCGGATTTGGCACCGGAAACGATTGCGATGTCGGATATAGACTTGGATACGGTTGACAGTTCGGGGGCGGTATCAAATGGAATTATTTCCGGCGTGAAGATACAGGATCATCGATCGGCTTCACCAGGTTGGAGCTTGTCAATAACATGTGACAATTTTGTTGACGAGGAATCCAACTTGATACCAGTGACCAATCTAACCATTACCCCGGGCGCGATTTCTCCGGTAGGTGCTTCTTCGTTGAATGGTATTTCCGCGGGAAGTAAACGTGCATTTGGCAGCACGATTGATCCGATAATATTGATGAGTGCTGCCGCCGGTAATGGCATGGGGAGATTTTTGCAAGATGTGGGCTTGAGTCTTTCGGTAGATATTTCAACAGTGCCCGGTTCATATTCATCAGTGTGTACTGAAACAGTGGCATAAAAAAATTTATTATGAATAATCGATTATTGAAAAAAGTGTTTGGTATATCTTGTTTGGTTGTATTTGTGGTGGTTTCCGGATGGATATTTGATCAGTATATCAGTAAGAAAATTCAAAATGACCGGGTAGACGCGGCCAACACTTCCTTGAATGCAGATGTAAATGCCGGCACTTTGTCCCTCTTTGCGTCTTCTTCGGTAAGCATGTCGGCGATAAATCTGAACGGTATTGGTGATGCGGGTGCAAATGCGACAGGTACAATAAGTAATATAAAAGTTAGTGATCATAGGTCTTCATCACCTGGCTGGAGCGCGACAATGACTTCTACAAATTTTAGTACATTGCAAATAGCTGAACCGATACCGATAGTGGCAAAGCCAGAAAATATATGGTTGGACATGTTTTCAATAATTAAGCCGGTTTACGCAGCGGTTGGAAAAACTATTGGTGTAACGAATTTGACAATTACACCGGGGGCGGTTTCAGCGATAGGTAATTCTTCGATGACTGGCGTAACAGCCGGACGTGAGCATACCTTTACTGGCACATCTGATCCGGCTACCTTGATGACGGCGACAACGGGAAACGGGCGAGGCAGATACCAACAAAGTGCTAATTTGAGTTTGTTTATTGACGTATCTACGGTTCCAGGTGATTATACCGCGACAATTACTGAAACGGTGTCTTAGGTTCTTTTGTGAAAATTTAATATGTGTTATTGATAACAATTGAATTGATTGTAAATATCAATTCTTATTTAAATAATAATGATTTCATTGAATAAAATTTTGTTGAGATTGGCCTTGGTTGTGTTGTTGCTGGGAATATACCCCGTATCAGCACGCGACTTGTTGCCGACCCCGATAGAGGAAGTGCCAGAGCCTTTGCCTATTTACTTGGCAAAGACTAGAAGCTGGCGATGGTATGATGATGAAAATAGTGTCAATCCAGGAGTGGCTTTTGCCGGGGAAAATGTGACACCGACTGGGATGTATAATCATAATCAGGTTCGTTTGCGAGAGACAGTAGTGGAAACTGGCGGGGGAAATAAAGTTGGTCGCAAAAAGATACAGTATTCTAGTGATAGTGTAAATTTCGCTGATGTGGGTGAAATTAGTTCAGGAGCAGTGTGGGCATATTGTGATGGTGGTGGAGTGGATAATAGTTTGGTATCAGCAATTTTATTGTCAACTTCTTTGACTGGTGGACCATATGTTGAATCAGGAACGGCTAGTTCGAGCTTTAATCATGTGGCTAATTCGATAGTAGAATATGATTTTTGCCTGCAAGAGAATTATGCTTTGGTCAATTCAACTTATTATTTCCGAATAGTTGACGTGAGTAGCGGAACACCAATATTGCCTGACGCGACATACAATTGGCCTTCGATTACAATTTCTAATCACAGCAAGACGTTGGAAATTGATGCAAATTTTGCTCTGGATAGTATCAATATGGACAATGCACCCGGGCCGATGACCGGAGCTTTTGATAATTTGATAATTAGGGATTATGGAGGAAGTTTGGCCGGCTGGTCGGTTACAGCTACGGCGACAGATTTGACTGACGGAACAAATATTATCGGAATCGATAATTTGACCATGATGGCCAGTAGTATTAACCCGTTATTGGCGGAGAACACAAGTGGAATTAGTTTGGGTAACGACACATTGTCAAATACGGCGCCGCTTAACGTGGCAACGGCTTCAAGTGGCAATGGGGCGGGTAATTTTGCGGTGGATGGTGGCTTCAGTTTATATGTACCAATTGCTACTGTGCCGGGAAATTATAATTCGACTATAACTTTGACCATAAGTTAGTTTGTATACTTTTTTCTTTTCTATATATTTTTGACAAAGGCAAGTTCACTTATGTAATATTAGTTTTGGAGGTGAACTTTTTTTTATAGTGAGTATAGAGAAAATTTTTTTTTGAAAAAATTTTTCTTTTT
>JAHJAL010000118.1 GCA_018814055.1 Patescibacteria group bacterium | reverse complement strand
CTGAAATATTCCTTTTCTTTTCTGGGCTGCCGCCCAATTGATATAAAAAATTTTCAAATTTCTTTTTCTTTTTTCATATGGGAAAATATGGCGTTTCCTCTACTACGCTCCGGAAACGCTTTATTTGATGAGGGGAATATATAGAGTCCCGCCTATCGGCGGAACATTTTCACAAAGATATTTGACAATATTATGAGCATACAGTAACATACAAAGTGTATGGATAAAATAATAAATCTCAAACCAAAAGAACTTGAAGCTACGCGACATATCCGCGACTGCCTGGTACATCACGGACGTGCCCCTTCAATACGTGAGCTCATGCGCAAATTAGAATATAAATCTCCTCGTTCTGTGCAGGATCTATTAGACAAACTAGAATATAAAAAAATCATACTGCGAACAAAGACAGGAAATATTCAACTGAAAAACGACCCTGAGTCGACGTCTTCACACGCTCAAACCGTAAGTGTACCTATTGTTGGCACTGTATCTTGTGGTAGTCCTATCTGGGCTGAAGAAAATATTGAGGGTTACGTTGCTGTTTCTACATCCATAATTAAAAAAGGATCAAAATATTTTTTGCTTCATGCCTCCGGTGATTCAATGAATATGGCGGGTATAAATGATGGCGATTTAGCATTAGTGAGACAACAACCGACCGCTCAAAATGGAGATAAAGTAGTAGCGCTTATTGATGACGAAGCAACAATTAAAGAATATAGACACGCTGGTAACTCAATCATCCTACAACCAAAATCAACAAATCTTAAACATTTTCCAATCATCCTTACTGATGACTTTCAGATTCAAGGCGTGGTCGAGAACGTAATTTCTAACACTCAATAAATATGTCAAATTATCACGTTACAATAGCTAATCAAGGTGGTTGGTCAGCAAAAAAAGCAGGAGCGGGAAAAGCCGCGGGAATTTTCAAAACTCAGCTGAAAGCTGAAAAAGCAGCAAAAATATTTTCCGCAAATAGCGGTGGTGGCGAAGTACGCATTCATGGCTTAGATGGGAAAATTAGAGATAGCGATACGGTATCACCTGGACGTGATCCAAATCCACCGAAAGATATTAAGTTTTAATGAAAATAATCGAAAAATTTCCTACATATCAATATATCATCGCGCCCAAAACTTATGAAAAAAAATTACTATATTATTTCACTTTTTGCCGGCTGCGGCGGAATGGACCTCGGTTTTACAGGAGGATTCACGTCTTTTGGCAAAAAATATCCTAAACGTAATTTTGTTATTTCGTGGGCTAATGATATTGATGAAAACGCTTGTAAAACATATAAAGAGTATTTTGGTCATGAAATTGTGTGTGGTGACATCATTCAAATTTTGAATGGAAAAAAACGATCGTCTCTATTTGAGCAGTCGATGCCAAAAACTGCCGACATTGTTATTGGTGGATTTCCTTGCCAAGACTTTAGCCATGCTGGTAAACGGCAGGGGTTCGGTAGCAAGCGTGGCATGCTATACCGAAGCATGGTCGAAGTCGTAAGACGAACAAAGCCACTCGTTTTTATTGCTGAGAACGTGAAAGGCCTTCTCACGATGAATCACGGAGAGGCAATAAAAACGATCATAAGTGATTTTGAGTCGTTGGGATATCACGTGACTCATAATCTATATCTGGCGGCAGATTACGGCGTACCGCAAATGAGAGAACGAGTGGTGATAGTCGGAACACTCAAGGAAAAACTTCCACCATTTATGCATCCAAAAAACAAACGCAAAAAAGGAAATTGGGTTACTCTTGAAAAAGCGATTGGTGATCTCGAGAAAATTAAAGAAGGAAAATACCCAAATCACTATTGGTCAAAAGCAAAGAAAAACAATGGACAAGGTAATAATAAGGTTAATAAAAACGCTCCTGGCCCCACGATGAGAGCTGAGCACCATGGCAACATTGAATTCCACTGGAATGGTAGACGTCGTCTGTCAGCCAGAGAAGCCGCCCGCGTGCAGTCATTTCCAGACGACATG
>JAHJAL010000021.1 GCA_018814055.1 Patescibacteria group bacterium | reverse complement strand
CCGCCCCCACCAAAAATCCCACCGCAATATGCCAATTATCCATCACAAAAAACAACAATATAAACAGCATCACCGCCACCACCGCCACCCAAGTATATTGCCTTTTCATGTATGCTCCCGCCCCCTCTTGAATCGCCTTCGCAATATCCTGCATCTTTTCATTGCCACTAGGCAACTTCAGTATTTGCCAAATCAATATGCCACCCCACACAACTGCCAAGACCGCTACGCCAATAGACACCATTAGTAAAGTTTGTGCCAATTCCATGGTTTTTACCTCCAATAAATTTATATCAAATAATTATTACTTTTTATTACACCCCTAACACCTCATTATAAACGTCAAGCGTCTCCCTCGCCATCTTATCCCATGAATATTTCCCCACCTGCCCATAACCCTTTTTCACCAATTCTTTCCTAAGATCTTCATCTTTGGCAATCTTTTGCATCGCTTTTTTCATATCATCAATATTCAGTGGATCAAAATACACTACCGCATCGCCCAATACTTCCGGCAAGCAAGAAGCATTCGAAGAGACTACCGGCACCCCGGACTGCATCGCCTCCAAAGGAGTAAATCCAAAACCCTCATACAAACTTGGAAAAACAAAACTATTAGCACCCGTAAACAATGCCGGCACCTCATCATCCTCTATCCACCCGGTTATAATAATATCATCCCGATGCGGCGACACTGCAATCCTTTCTCTTACTTCCGGATATCGCCTGTCCTCCTTACCAATAATCACCAACTGCATATCCAATCCTTCGCTTTTCACCAGATCAAAAGCATTCACCAAATTCACCAAATTTTTATGTACCCGCCATTGACCCAAATACAAAAAATACGGCTTATTTACCTTATACTTTTTCTTTACAATATCTATTTTGTTCTGATTATTTTCTCTGACAAATTTATCATTGATAGCTTCATAAATTATCTCTACATTCTCATCCTTACCACCGAAATATTTCAAAATTTCCCGTTTGGTATAATCTGTCACCGCAATCACCTTCGTCGAGTTTTTCATCGCGCTTTGCATCGCTACTTTGTAACCATATTGAGCAATAAACTTACGACGCACGTTACCCGGATAAAACAATAATGTAATATCATGCACCGTGGTAATAAATTTTCCCCGATACATTATCGGATGATTAAAATTAGAAAAATGCACCAAATCCGGCTTCTGCTTATTCAAATAATTCAACATTCCCCATTGCTCCGCCATCGAATAATGTACAAAATCAACCCCCTCCACCACATAATTTCCATAATCAAAATCAATCATTCCCACGTCCTGTTTATACACCAAAATCTTATAATCATTCTCTTGATCTATTTTCAACAAATATTCCAACAGTTTATAAGTATATCTCGCCAAACCATCCCCCCCGGCAATAAATCTAGCATCAATAATAATCTTAGCGCTCATTTTTTTGTATTTAACAATTTTTTCCCAGACAAATAATATTTTACCACTGTTATCCCAAAAAATAACCAAAACATAAAAGAAAGGTCATTTTTATAATACGGAGTATCCAGCACTCCACTCACGAACCAACCAATCACCACCACCATCAAACCAATCAACAACCAATCCTCTTTTTCTTTTTTGTATAACGAATAAAAAATATTTACCCACCAGTAAATTATCATGAGCAAAGCCAAAAAACCAAAAATAGATAACTCTATCCAAGTGTGCAGCCACCAATTATGAGCATGAAGCATCCGCCATTCCATCGGCGGATCAAATGCCTTCGGCGCGTATTCTAAATATTTTTCTTCATAATTCCCCAACCCCACCCCCTGCCATACATTGTCCAACAACATTTCCCACGAAATCTGCCATACTTCCAACCGCACTGTAATCGATGATCTTTGTGTCAAATCAATCATACTGTCAAACCGCTCCGTACCTATTTGCCCCCACAAAAACCCCCCGGCAACCACTATCACCCCCAATAAACCATACAGCCAATATTTATACTGTACAGAGTATTTTAATACAAACAAAACAACAATTCCCAATACTAATGACCCTACACCTACATATGACATAGACAACAAGAGAGCCCCCAATCCCATCAACCAAAAAACCACCTCCCACCATGAATATTTTTTTGTATATATAAAATAAGACAAAACAAGTAATAAATTTGGCCACAACAACATCGCTAGATAATTAGCTGATTGAAACAAACCACTCACCCGGCCATCAACCGTCAAACCAGCATTCAGACAATACTGCATAAGAGCTATTGCGCCCAAAGACCCAATTAGAAATACACTCCCCAAACGCAGTAACTCTACCTGACCCTTGTATTTCAAATTATTGACAACCAATACAAACACCAGCACCGGGTCAACAAACCATCCTTTCCACAAACCCAGTGAACTAATTTTATCATTGCTCACTACTACTGCGCTAAATATACCCACCATCAGCCATATTATTGCCAACCAATATTCATTTCTCCACTTAAATTCCAACTCTCCTCTGACCAATTTCCAAACATAAACCCATGCCACTACATATATACCCAATTCCAATGCTGTTGTCGGTATCCCCCAGATCTCCAACCGCGATAGGTAAGAAAACACCAAAAACCACAAAAAAGCTACTGCCCAAATTATATCTCTTTTAGCCAACCCAAATACTATCAGCAGAAACCCAATTGTAATCAACCATGCTAACATAACACGCCTTTTTTACTCACTGTTCCCATCACTAACCCCATCAAAAACCACACCAGTATAAGTATATGTACATAAAACAAACTGTTGGTAAATTGCGCGTGAATCAATATGCCTACGATTCCTAGCACTACCCCCAATACCAAAAATTTATCACCCCTGTCTTTCAATCTCCCGTAAATGCAACTTGACAAAGAAACGAAAATAGCCAATACCCAAGTATAAACCAGCAAACCAATCCAGCCCATCGTCGACCACACCGTCAAATAACTACTATCCGACCCTCCCGCCGAATGTACAGATAAATCCTCGATAATTCCCCGCCTCAATTGCTCAAATGACAATGCATTATATCCAATTCCCAACCAGAAATTATCCTGCACAATTTCCAAACTGTCCTGCCATGACTCCCATCGTAACATTGCCGTCTCATCAATATCCAAAATTCCTACTACTCTTTCAGATAGTCTGGGATTATTAACCAACGTTAATACTCCGACACACAACCCGAGCAGCAATAATCGTTTGTCATACCAAAAAGACAACCAAAGAAAAACGAAACCCGCAGCCACCAACGCACTTCTCGACAATGTCAAAACCACCCCGATTATAAATATTCCACTCAACACCGCCCAAAATAATTTTTCTGCCCGCCAACTCTTGAATTGAAAATATTTGGCATAACTAATCGCAAAAAATAATACTAGCAAAGCCCCGGCGAAATTGGGATCCAAAAATGTTGATAATAATCTGCCCTGATGTGGATCCCAGCCAAAATTAGTCAAAAAGCTAATATCCGGTACCAATTTTAACTGCACCAGACCCAACCCCAGAAACAAAATCCCAACCAACATAAACCACCAAAAATATCTTTTCGTTTCTTGATACCAACTTACTACACTCCAGGTAATCGGTAAACACAAACTATACATCACAAACCTCACCCAATACAACCAAATAGTCACCACCTGATCTCCAGCATAATTTTGACTCATCCAAACATTTATCAAGCCACTAGTTACCCACAACCCTATCAAACTCAACCACAACAAATTAAATTTGAATACTCTTTTTCTAACCAGCACATTTATTATCCATACCACTATCAATACTCCCATCACTCCATCCGATACCAACATCCCCCCTCCGCCAATTTCAAACCTCACTATCTGCCCCAAAAGCACCGAAAACAACAATACCCACAATCCAATCCGGATATCATACCAAAACCACAAAAACATAATCCCCGCCCCCAGAAAACCCACTCCCAATTTTAAATCCACGGCCGACAAATACGCATAACCCAACAGGACAGCCATAACGGCTGCATAGACAATCAAACTATATCGACTAGTCAACTTTTTCATTTGTAATTAGTAATTCTTTTAATTCCATAGCTGCTTTCTTCCAACCAAACTTCTTCACCTGCTCATTTCCCTTTGATACTAAATCTTGCGCAAACTTCTTATCTGATAATACTTTCCAGATCCCTTCTTTTATACTATCAATATCCTTTGGATTAACCAATACCGCTGCCTCCCCTGCTACTTCCGGCAAACTGGAAATATTGGAAGTCACTACCGGCACCCCCATCATCATTCCCTCCAAAACAGGTAAACCAAAACCTTCATACAAACTGGGATAACACAAACATTTTGCTCCCTTGATCAAAGTAAATTTCTCGATATCACCAATCCGCCCGGGGAAAATCACCTCATCTTCCAAACCAAAATACCGAACATTATAAAAAATATCATCAAAATACCACCCCTTTTTACCGGCGACAACCAATTTACCTTCCCAATTATATTCCTTTTTCAAATGGCCGAATGCCCCGATCAGTCTTTCTACATTCTTCCTCGGCTCCAAGGTTGATACAAAGAAGATATATTCGCCATCAATCTCGTATTTCTTCTTTATCTCCGCCAGATCCAACAAATCCCCGACTTTGTTTACTCCCTCCATTATCAAAGCTACTTTTTGTTCATCCACTCCAAACAATGATATCAAATCATCCTTGGTTGATGTTGAAGGCACAATTATCTTGCCAGCATTTTTGAAAGCCGTTTTTGCCAAAGCCTTTTCTATCATCACCGCCCGCTTGTTATGCTGTGAAGAAAATTCACCCAAAAAAGCTACCAGATCATGCACCATCACCACGCATTTCTTGGAAAAAGAAAAATATGGAACGATAAAACTAGTTAGTGACAAATATGCATCATACTTCCACCACACTTCCCAGACTACGCGTAAATGCCAAAGTAGCCCCGGCCACCCAATAATCACTATGCAAAAATTTTCTGGAAAACCCTTGTTATCAAAATCCTCATCCACTAGCAAATCCACCCGCCACTCACCAGGCACTACCTTTTTGAATTCTTCCATCCACTCATAAACCACCACCCCCTTTCCCGCCTTCTTCTCGTTTATCGCCTCTCTATAATCAATCCCAATTTTCATAATGAAAAATTATTTATTTGTAACAATCTTCCCCCTCACGTCTTCAAATACACTTTTACCTATAAACCACCTTCCGAAATGCCATTTTATTATCGCCCAATGATAAATAGCGATATCATATACTGACTGATTAACTTTTTTCCAAAATCCAGACACAACCCACCCAAATATATTATTCAACAAAAATATTGGGAGCAAAACAAATAAAGTAAATATAGACCCCAAAAAATAAATCAATATCAAAAGCCAACTTGACCACCAACCACCCCATTTATACTCAAATCCATACACACTCGGCAAATAATAATCCAACTTTTTGGCCCATTGTTTCTTAAACCTTGCTTGGCCGGTACTACCCCCCTCAAAATGAGTTACTTTGATCTTCGGATAATACATAATCTTCCAACCTTCCTGCCTAATCCGCCTCTGCCAGTCAGTCTCTTCTCGAAACATAAAAAACCGCTCATCAAAACCCTTGGTCTGTCTGTATACTTCACCTCGCAAAAACATCGCCGCCCCCAATAAATGTTGTACTTCTCTCTCCTGATCATGCATATGTCTGGAAAACAATTTCCCCGGATAAAAATTATTAGGAAACAATTTATAAAAAACCCTATCCAACAAAGTATTTTCCAAAAACCCCGAAATCAAATCCGGATAATTATCATAACCCGATATCTGTAAACTACCATCTCCAAACCTAAGTTGCGGCCCAACCACCCCCACTTCTTTGTTTTCTTCCAAATAATCATACAAGCTCTTCAATGTTCCCTTCTTGAGCACCGTATCGGCATTCAATAAAAATAAATACTTGCCCCTTGCCACCTTCATCCCCTTATTATTTCCCCCGCTAAAACCTACATTATCCGACAACACCCACCGAATCCACTTATGCCCACTCTTCTTGGACAATTCTCTCATCCCATCCGTCGAACCATTATCCACCACAATCACCTCTACGTTCAACTTGCTATCTCCTATATCCGATTTAACAGACTCTATACAATCTTCAAAAAAATCTTTGCCATTGTAAGTCACAAAAATAATCGAAACATCGACTTTCAACTTTCGACTGTTGAATTTCAATATATTTTTTTT
>JAHJAL010000117.1 GCA_018814055.1 Patescibacteria group bacterium | reverse complement strand
TTTTGAGTTTGGTGAGTAGGCGAAATTGTTGGATCAGGGAAATAATGGGGTGGTCGAGTTTGAGTTTTTCCAATTCGGCGGCGGCGGTGGAAAGTCCGGTTTTGGTTTTTTTGACTTTGGCGCGGTCGAGATTGAGTTGGTCAAAGAGTATTCCGGCAAGTTGTTGGGTGGAGGCTATGTTGAAATCCTGACCGGCTGATTGGTGGATTTTTTTGGTAAGTTGATTGATTTTGGTGGTGATTTTTTGATTGAATTTGACAAGGTATTTTTGATCGAGGATGATACCGCTTTGTTCCATGTGAGTGAGAATGGGAACAAGTGGCATTTCGATTTTTTCGAAGATTTCATGTAATTTATTTTCTTTTAATTCTGTGTTGAGTTTTTCTTTGAGGATGAGGGTGATGTCGGCGTCTTCGCAGGAGTAAATGGAAGCAGGTTCGATGGGAACTTGCTCAAAGCTGATTTGATCTTTGCCCTCCCCGATCAGAGCAGTGATGGGTATCATATGATGACCAAGATAGTTGAAGGCGAGGTGGTCAAGTTTGTGAGAAGAAGTTGAGGATGGTTGAATGAGGTACGAGGCGAGCATGGTGTCAAACTCGATGCCGTTAACTTGAATTCCGGCCAAGGCCATGGCCTGGATGTCGAATTTGAGGTTGTGGCCGGTTTTGGGGATTTTGTGGTCGGCAAAGATTGGTTTTAATAATGCGATTGTTTTGGCAAATGGGAGGTTGCCGGTGGTAGGGGCAGGCCTGGCGCCTGCCCTAGGGCGACCGCAAGGGTCGCCCGTACGATGTTTCAAAGGCAGATAATATGCTTCATTGGGTTTTATTGAAATGGAAATGCCGACGAGGGTGGTGTGGTCATATAAATCGAGGGCGGAAGTTTCGGTGTCAAAGGTGAAGCCGTTTTTTAATTTGGGGATTAAATTTTTTAATTCATCAATGGTGGAGATGGTGATGTATTTTTTGCCCTTGATAGCTGAGGGGCGGGGAGACCCCGCCCGTACATTGGAGTCGAATAATGTTTCTTTGATGGGCTGGTGTGATTTGGGCAATCGGGGAATCAATGATTTAAATTCGAGTTTTTGAAATAAATCGACGGCTTTTTGCTGGTCGTATTCGCTCACGATACAGTCGGGGATTTTGAAATCTTTTAGTGGTTGGTCGGTGATGATGGTGACGAGTTTTTTGGAGAGGAAAGCGGCGTCTTTGTATTCTGTCAGGAGGTTTTTGACGCGGGGTTTGACGCGGTCGGTGTCGGGGTTTTTTTCTAGAAAACTATAAAGTTCTTCAATGGTTTTGAATTTTTTGATGAGAGTGGTGGCGGTTTTTTCTCCAATCCCGGGCACACCGGGGATATTGTCTGATGGGTCTCCGCGGAGGGCTTTGTAATCGATTAGATGTTTGGGGGGGAAGCCATATCGTTGTTTGACTGTTTTGGGATTGTAGATAATAGTGTCTTTTAGGCCGCGGCGTAGGGTGAAGACTTTGGTGTTGTCATTGACTAATTGCAGAGCATCCATGTCGCCGGTAACGATTATTACCGGGATCTTTTGCTGTTTGATTGATTGAGTGGTGATACCGATAATGTCGTCCGCTTCGAGTCCGGCTTGTTCGTAAATGGGGATGTTTAGAGCTTGCAAAATCTTTTTGGTAAGGGGTATTTGGGCGATCAATTCGTCATCGGCTTTTTTGCGTTGAGCTTTGTAGTTCTTGAATTCTTTGTGCCGAAAAGTTGGTTGGGGTAAGTCAAAAGCGGCGGCGATATACGTCGGATTCAATTCTTTGAGGGCGGACAACAAGGTCATGGTGAAGCCATAGCAGGCATTGACGGGGGTACCGTCTTTGGTGGTCAAGTGCGGGATGGCGTGGTAGGCGCGGTGGATCAAGGCGTTGGCGTCGATCAATACAAATAGATTTCGTGGTTTGGGCATATATAAAAAATTACCAATGGATGAACTGTATGAATTATTTTGTATGACTTCCTTGATTTATGTGAACGCACCTGTCTGAGCTCTCACCCTAATGTATAATGGTAAAAAGAGCGAGTCTGCGGCACATAAATCAAGGAAGTCATACAAAATAATTCATACAGTTCATCCATTGGTAATTTTTTATATATGCCCAAACCA
>JAHJAL010000020.1 GCA_018814055.1 Patescibacteria group bacterium | reverse complement strand
GCAAATCATCACTGCACAAGCCACACCTGTCAGGATATTTTTTCAAAACGGGCAATAAATCATCCAAGTTCTTGGCGGCCGAACCCTCCCTGGCCCAAATTTTCATCCCCAATTTGATTTTTTCTTCCGCTTCTTTGCTCGATAAACATTCATGATCAGTGGTAATTCCGGCTTTGACATATTTTTTCAAATCCTGACCGGTCACCAATGGCGCATGACCATCTATCGGTTTACCAAGCTTTTTGGCAGCCGCGATTTTGGCCAACACTTCTTTGTCTTCATCGATCACTCCAGGATAATTCATAACTTCCGATAATCCGACGAAATTTGGCCTTTTTAGAAATTTCTCCACTTCATTGGCATCTAACTTTGCCCCACTCGTTTCAAAGTCAGTCGCCGGCACACAAGAGGGGACTGTCCAAAAAAACTTAAAAGGCGACCACTTACCATCCGCCACCATATAATTGATTCCATCAATACCCAGCACATTGGCAATCTCGTGCGGGTCACTCACTGTAGCCACGGTCCCATGCCCCACCGCCATCTGGGCAAACCGGCTCGGTACCAGCATCGACGATTCAATGTGAATATGAGCGTCCACCAACCCCGGCATAATATAGACACTATCCGCCTTTTTACATTTATTGATCTCGACAATCCGCCCATTTTCTATTATAATCTCACCAGGAAAGACTCTCTCCTCCTCCAAATCCACTATTTGTCCCGATATAATTTTCATACCTATAATATATCTGGTAATTAGTAATTAGTCATTAGTAATTCGTAGTAACTCACTATTTATGACATATCTAAAAGTCCTCGGCTCCGGCACTATTGTACCCACCAAAGATTTCAACCCCCCTGGTTATCTATTGCAAATCGCCGGCCAAAAAATACTACTTGATTGCGGATTTGGTATTATCCGTCGCTTGGTTGATTATGGTTATAGTATTCAGGACATTGATCACCTGTTTATTTCTCATTTTCACACTGATCACTTCGCTGATGCTTTCAATCTGATTCACGCTCGTTTCGTGGATGATTTGCAAAACAAAAGAAAGCACCGAAAAATTACCATTTCCGGCCCCAAAGGCCTCAAACAAAGATTCAAACAATGGCGGGAAATATTTTGGCTCGAGCCCAAAGAGCATTATCCCGTCAAATTCATCGAAGGTCCCATCAAATTCAAAACAGCCCGCATATCAATCGAATTATTCCTCATCCAACATGTTATGTGGTTCCCGTCTGTCGGCATCAAAATCAAATACCAAAACAAAAAAATCGTTTATACCGGTGATGTCAGCACCGACCAAGATTTTCACGCCCTGACCACCAAATGCTATCACGCCGATCTACTCATCATCGAATCATCCTCCGACAGCGAAAACTCCCTCACTCATTTCAATATCCAAAAAGTCGATGCCCTCAGCAAAGTTTCCCTGGTGAAAAAAACATTGGTAGTGCACGTTCCCGAGAAAATCAAAAGAAAAATTGAAAAATTTTGCGATCTTGAAGACAAACTAATTCTGGCTGAAGATGGGATGAAAATAAAAATATAGAAACCAACTATGAATATTCTACATTGTCAATCTGGTCTGATACGCCTGCCAACCTGCCGTTCGATATTTTTTGGCTTCCGCCAATGGGTCATCCGCTTTGTAAATACCACCGCCGACTATGATAATGTCGGTTCCTCCCGCCATGACGCTTTCCGGAGTATTGTATTGTTGTTTTAACTCCCCGTCCCCTGCTTGTAGTTTCACTCCGGGAGTAAAATTGATCAAGTAAGGTTCATTTTCCACCAATTCGCCCATACTGATAAACCCAATCACTACATCTTGATTGGCTTGAGCCATTTCAACCGTTTTCTTCGTATATTCGCCTGTTGCCAAATTTCCCGCTGAACTCATCTCACCCAACAACAATACTCCCCTGTCTGATCCTTTTTCAATGATAACTTTCCTAAGGCCATCAACTATTCCCTGACCGGCCACGCTATGTGCGTTAACAATATCCGCCCAATCCACGATTTTGTAAACACCACCACTATACTGCTTTTCCACCGTCTGGCCAATATCAGCAAATTTTCGGTCTTCAAAAATTAGAAAATTATGTTTTTGCGCCAATTCACTCAACCCAGTCGTTACTGACGGATCAAAATCCTCGACAATATCGATATGCGTCTTCAAAACACATATCTCCGGTCCAATTTTGTCCGCCAGTTCCAACAATTTATCCTTGGTCGTCACATCCACGCCAAATGCCAAATTGGTTTTTTTGTTATCAATTAATTGCAATAATTTCTTGGCGGTTCTATTTTGACACTTTTGAGCCCTTTGCCAGTAAGTCAACATAACTTATCCTTGAATTAAAGTTAAACAATTATTATATATGTCCATATCAATAAGTTTTTCCTCCGATAACACATCAATAACATCTGACAATTTCAAAGCACTATACAAATTATATCCATGTTTCTTTAAAATATTTTCTCCATTTGCTTCTCTATCCAAAAGCACCACAATATCTTTCACCTTTAATCCCATTTCTTTCAACGGCTTAATAGTTTCCAATTTACTAGCCCCATCCGTAATCAAATCATCAATTATCAAGCATTTATCACCCTTTTTGAACATTCCCTCCACCAATTTCTTGGTCCCATAGTCTTTTACCTCTTTTCTCTTTAGAAGCATTGGTTTTTTATACAACACCGAAATAGTGGTAGCAATCGGAATAGCAGTATATGGTGCTCCACAAATTACATCATATTCCAACTTTTTGCTTAATTGATAAATTTTCTTGGAGACTTCCAGTAACAAATCCGGATGAGATATTATTTCCCGCAAATCAATGTATATCGGAGAAATAACTCCACTTTTTAGCTTGAACTCACCAAACTTCACCGCGTTTATCTCAAATAATTTCAAGATTAATTCTTTTTTGTTCATTTGTATAAACTCAAAAATAAATCTTTTGACCACTCGCATCCCGGTGGTAAACCCCAAATTCTTTGATCTGATTCAACAAATCCCGCTTCATCACCGGTCCCCGTTCACACGCGCAAAAACCCAAATCATCCACTGAGCACTGTCCACACATACCAAACCCACATTTCATGTACCTTTCTACCGAAATTTCACAATCCACCCCATGTTCATTACAAATATCCAACACTTTCTTTTCCATCATTTCCGGGCCGCAACAGACCACCAATATATTCCTGTCATTATTTTTTTTGATAATATCCGGCAATAAATCCGTCACGAGCCCATGATGACCACTTGAACCATCGTCCGTTGCCAAACATAGACTTACATTATCTTTTTTGCCCAATTCCGCAAAAAGCAGCAATCGTTCATTTCTCGCTCCCTGGCAAAAATCAATTCTACTCCGTAATTGACTGATCAAATATCGAAGCGGCGCCGCCCCATATCCGCCCGCCATCATTATATAATGTCTATCGTTATCAATAGTAAACCCAGTACCATATGGCCCCGCAATACCCACCAAATCACCAACTTTTTTACTCATTAGAGCTGTTGTAAAGTCTCCGCGCTTGCAAACCGTTACTCCAATTCTTTGTCCATCGTTAAAACATATACCAAACGGCTTCAATCCCGATTTTGGCAGCCACAACATCACAAATTGACCAGGAGTCGAATTTATCCAGTAATCAAAATAAAAACTTTTGATATCAGGCGCTTCAGTCTCTATCTCTTTGATTGGTAGAGAGGAAGGGATGTCACGCGCTATGTCTTTAATGGTATTTGTGGACATTTTTAATAAATTACGAATGACGAATTACATAATTACGAGCTTGGTAATTTTGGTGAATTATGCCAATGATTTCATCAAGTGATTCTATATTTTCTTCCTGCGTAAACTCTTTTATTTCCTGGCAAATTAGCTTGAAAACATCTTTGCCGCGGTAATAAATGCCGGTACCAACTTGGACCGCGCGGGCGCCGGCCATCATCATCTCGATCGCGTCACGACCGGATTGAACACCTCCGCAACCGATTACAGGAATTTTGACCGCTTGAAAAATATCAG
>JAHJAL010000116.1 GCA_018814055.1 Patescibacteria group bacterium | reverse complement strand
CCCGAGATCAAAGAGATCAAATACGATGCCAAATTTCTCGGCTTCAAAGAATCTCAAATTTCCCAAAGCGCCAAAAGCAAAAAATCTCTCAAAAACGGTAAACAATATATAAATCTCGAAAATATCAACCTGATTGATGATGAAATCAATCAGCCTTTTGTATCTATACATCTGGCTTTTTATAACGAAGAATTTGTAGCCGAACGAGTTATCGAATCCTGTCTGAACCAGGATTACAACAATTATGAAATTATCATCGCCGATGACTCAACCGACAAGACTCCCCAAATATTAAAAAAATACCAAAAAAACAAAAAAATCAAAATTATCCGCCGCGACAACCGTGAAGGCTTCAAAGGTGGTGCCCTCAAAGAAGCGATCAAACAAACCGATCCCCAAGCCGAGCATGTCATAGTATTTGACGCTGACTTTGTGCCCCCTCCCGGGACCATCAAACAATTCCTACGTGAATTTTATAAGCAAAACAACAGCAGTTTACGGCTGGATGAAGAAAAGAATCTGGCCGCCGTCCAAGGATATCAATGGCACATCCTCAACAAAGACGAAAATTTTGTTACCTCCGGCGTCCGATTTGGTTTTGCCGGCGGATATATGATCGAACGAACCGCTCAGCAGTACTTTGGCGCCATGAAAATGATCGCCGGTAGTGTATTTATGATCCGCCGTGATGTGCTGGAAAAATATACCTGGCAGATGGAAGACGGTTATACCTCCATCGTCGAAGACTGGAATCTAACCATCCGGATGTATATCGATGGCTGGAAAATCGGTTATACCCCCGATATCAAAGTACCGGCCGAATGTGTAAATTCGCTCAACCGCCTGGCCCGTAAACAGATACGCTGGGCTGAGGGACATACCTGGAACGTCAAAAAATATTTCTGGAAAGTTATGTTCTCTCCCAATATGACCCTGATGGAAAAACTTGAATTCTTGCACTACGCACCTTTTTATATGCAGGCCTTTTTCTTTATCCTCGGTACAGTTGGCTGGCTATTGGGTGAATTGGTTTTTCATATCAAAGTACCCGGCTGGACCCAAACTTTGGGCTGGAGTTTGGTCTTTACCAATCTGATGGCGCTGCCGGTTATGTGTATTTCCGGATTGGTGCTGGAAAGAGGTGAAGACCGTGACTACAACTTCCTGCCATTTTTGACCTATATTTATTATGTTATTCCTCACTTGGCCTATGCTTCCATCAAAGGTCTATTTGCACCGTTTGAAGGCGGCTGGGTCCGTACCAAAAAAACCGGTTCCGTCACCGATGCGGTGATGGAATCACAAATGACCGGCTCCGAGGATGAAAAACTCAAGAAAAATGTGGAATTACTCGAACATGACCTGGACAAAACTGCCGAGCGACTGGCCAAAGAACACGGTATGTATAAATATGAAAAACAAGACACGGAGACTCTCGAGGAAAAAGGACGAATCTGGATGGAACTCAAACGCGTGCCGCGTTTGGGTATGACCATAATCCTGATTATGGCCATATTACTCGGCTCCTTGGGTTATCTGGCATCCGGTGAAATCATCCAAGCCAATCCTGACATCCTATATCTAAATCACCCCCAATACCTCAGCTTTTTCAGCGCTACCAATCCGCAGCAAGTAGCGATTGGCCGATCAAATCCTAGCTACAGCTGGTACTCTGATATATGTCCCACCGGCACCGATGACGGCGGTATCTCATCCGGTACTTATTCCAGTCGATTGGTATTGGCTCAAAAGCCCGAACATGACAAAGTTTATTCATTTAGTGTCGGACATGTCAACTCCAGTGGCGGTGACTATCAATACCTCGCTTCTACCACCATGACCATCAATCAAAGTACACCATCAGTTATCAACTTCAATATTGGTAACGCGCCGGCAGTTGTATGCACCACCGCCGACCCGCGTAAATTAATTTACACCGCTGCCTATGAGTATAGTGTAGAAAACTGTGACCCTGACTCTGTCTGTGATGAAATCAACTGTGATGACGAATTAGCATGTGCTACCGAACAAAAAAAATCTTCGGAAGAAAATATCGAATCAGCCAAAGCCAATCATTTACCATACATCGAAGTAGCTCAAGCTGCCCCCATGAATAATAAAGAAGCTCCCACCGAACAAATAGAAAGCATGTCCACTTCAATCACCAGTTGTAGTGCCACTTCAACTGAAGGAGGGGATGTTCCCCTGTGTCCTCCACCGAATTGTGACGAAGATACTTTGAAAGGATATCATATCCAATTCAATAGCTCATCCTATGATAGCTCACTAGATCAGACAACCTTCAACTATACAATTACCGGAGTAGATGCCTCCTATGCCCTGAGTAACAACATATTCGAGCTATGTCTTGGAAGCAATGTAGTCTCTTATACTCCAAGCTATGGTGTTGAAATTGGGACTGATCCTAAGACCGGAATATATGGCATCAAATGGGAGATCGAATTAGAGCCAGATGAAAGCCGAGATTATTCATTTACTCTAGAAGGTAAAAAGTGTGAAGCCTGTGTCCGAGCATCCGTCAAGGCGGGTAGATATTTTGAAATCGGTGAAATCACCGGACCCTCATGCGAATTTTGTCCTGGTGAAGATATTGAAATGACCGTCGAAAACACCTGTAACGGCATCGAAATAAACTGGACCGAGTACGATGAGCAATACATTACCGGCTACAAATTACTTCGTTCTATCACTGATCCTGACCTGACATACCCCGAAGATGGATATTATAAATACATTACCCCTGGCTCAACTACCCACTACACCGACACCGCCGTCACTCAAGGACAAGGATATTATTACCGCATCGGTGCCTATTATAACGGAACCATCTTATCTTATTCCAATACCGAATACATCGTAGCTGATACCCTTTGTAACCATCCTGTTTTGCCTTTACTCGAATGTGTTGATGACCACGGCGACGGTACCTATACCGCTCACTTCGGCTATGAAAACCAAAACAGTCACACCGTGAATATCCCTATCGGCTGGAAAAACAAATTTATTCCCGATCCTATTGACCGCGGCCAGCCCACTGATTTCTTGCCCGGACTTCACGAAGATGTATTCACTGTCGATTTCAATGGATCCAATCTGAAATGGCAAGTCAAAGGCCCTGATGGAGTGTATCGCTATGTTATTGCCAACTCAGAATCCGAACAATGTCCCACCGAACATTGCTGTTGTGACGACCTGGTGATCGAATACAACAACGGCATCAGTCTTCTCTCAACCCCATGTATCATCGTACCGGAAGCAGCTTTGTTGCTTGGGCTACCTTCACTGTTTGGCTTGTGGTACGCACGGAGAAAAAAGAAAAAAAAGAATAAAAAATAAACATTATCAAATATTCTCAAACAGTATCAAACAAATATTTAATTATTCTTTTAAAACTTTCCACCAATAAAAATAAAAAAATGAAAAACAAAATCAAAAAACAAATACAGAAATTAACCAAAAAGCTCAAATCATGGCAGTTTTGGAAAAAAGAACAAAAGGGCAACGTTGATATTATGGCCATCCCCAAATCCCTGTTTGGACTGGACAAAGAGATGAAACAAGCCAAAATTATCACTTTTTCCACATTTCAGTTGGTGATAATCCTGGCCTGTGTTACATTTTTGGTCATGCCATTTGTTACCACTTTCAATGAACTACTGACAAAGATTATCATGAAGGTAGAACTTTATAAAGTTATCCAAAACTATGTCGTTCCTTTTGAAGCCAGCATGATTGTTTCTTCCATGAAACTAATTGGCCTGGAAGCTTCCGCCAACCTTACCGGAATCAGCATGATCAAAGACAGCATCCCGATCAATGTCTATATTTCCTGGAACTGTATCGGTTGGCAAAGTTTTATTCTCCTGCTGCTAAGTTTATTTGTTGGTCTCAAAGGTCCCTTTACCCTCAACAGCAAAATCGAAACCATCTTGATCGGCGTCTTGGGAACCGCTTTGATCAACATAATTCGAGTTAGTTTAGTCGGGCTTATCGCTTATCATTTCGGGGGAATGGCTGCCATCATCTTTCACGACTATGTCAGCACGTTATTTATGATTTCCTGGCTGATAGTATACTGGCTGTTTTGTTACAAATTTATTCTGCACCACAAAGACTTCGTCAGAGTGAAAGCCAGTCGATAAAATTTTTTCAATCATTTTTTTCTTGTAATATGTAATTCGTAATATAATTGAAATATCATGGCCAAACGCAAACGCACAATTAGAAAAAAGGCAACAAAAACCAAAAAGACCACTATCAAAAAACAAGATATTCAGGTTAAAACCTTTGATCCTCATGACAAAAAAACTGAATTACCCATACATGTCTTGCTAGTCGCTTTGCTGATGGTCCTAAGTGGAGTATTGGTGTACCCATTGTTTTCAGATGGTTTCTCGCGCTTTATTGAGAACATTGAAGGCGCGCATATAGCCAATGCTCAATATATTTTCCAAAACTGGAATGAAAACTGGAATAATCTTTGGTATTTTGGTTTTCCGACCCATCTAACCTATCCGCCGGTTATGCCATATCTGATTGCCCTAATGTCCAAGATATTTTCTTTGAGTATTACCCACAGCTATCGGATTATTACCGCTATTTTTGTCCTGCTTACGCCACTTAGTATTTACAGTTTTGTTCACTACCTCACCAAAAGAAAAACTGCCGCTTTTTTGGGTAGTTTGATGTATATATTGCTACCTTCAATTGCTTATTTATTCATCCCTCAAATCACTTCCACCCCCAGTATTGCCGGCTGGCCGCCCTATCAATTGATAGTCTTTTCCCAATTTGGTGAGGGTCCTCACTTGGTGTCCCTGTTCTTTTTGCCTCTAGCCGCATTGTATTTTATCAAAAGCTATCGCCAACCGGATATTTTGAACTATATCGGTGCCGCCATGTTTATTGCCCTGACCATGCTGACCAATCTCTTTGGCGGATTTGCCTTGCTGGTGATCCTGGCCTTGATCGTCATCGGTAAATTAGCCATTTACATCCAAAATTTCAGCATCAAACGTTTACTGATTATTGGATTACTATCATACGCGCTTACCGCTTTTTATTTCGATTACAGTTTTATCCAATCAATTCTTCAATCAGGATACATTCACCCTGAAAACATGCCTCATTGGCCGCCATTTCTGCTTATGTTTGTTCTGATTTTATTTGGTGTACTACCGATTACCCTGTTCTTGCGCCATAAACTTATGGGCAATGACCGGTCTTTTAAATGGTTTTTGATGACCACTTGGACCTTGGTTTTCCTCGGGGTTGGTATCGTTTTTTATCACTACGGATATTCACTGGTAACTCAGCCCAATCGATATCTCCCGGAAGCTCAAATCGGCTTCGTTGTTTTATTGGCAATGTTCTTTACCAATCTGATCGATTTTGTCAAATTCAAATATACCGGTACCATCAAATACCTGTCGCACGCCACTACTATAATTGCTATTTTTATTCTTATTGTCATGGCGTCTTACCAATATATTTCCAACCCCCATTTCTTACTCAAGCCGGTTTCAATGGATAACACTTTTGAATACAAAATCGCCCGGTGGCTTGACGAAAACATCGATCCCGAGTCCGGTGATCGAGCATATCTGACTGGTACCCCGGCTTTTTGGCTCAATGTCTTTTCTGATACGCCACAAATCCGCGGTGGTGCCGATAACGCCCAACCAAATCCCTGGTGGGCCGATATCGCCTATCAAATCAACAAGGGAGAAAATCCTGAGATTGCCCAAGCCTGGCTGCAAATATTGAATATCAAATATATATTGGTCAACTATCCGGAAAGCGGAACTCACTATGTTGATTACACCAATTATGACCGCTTCAATAATTATAAATTAGCTGAAGAATTTGCCGACGGGGGCTTGAAAATGTATGCAGTTCCGGATGCTCAGCTCTCCCTGTTTACAATTAACGATTTGTCAAAATATCCCCGTCAGGGTATTATTGCCAACAAAAAAGATAACGATGCTATATTCGAATTCGCCCAAATCATCAACCAAGGCGACATTGATCGAGTTGAATACAAAATGATTAGTCCCAGCCGTTATCATATCAAATTATCCGATATCAAGCCCGGTGAATCAATCATCTTCAAAACCAATTATGACCAGCGTTGGCAGGCAGCGGACCAAAACGACACTCAACTCGCAATCTCGGCTATCGGGCCCAACCTTATCTTGATCAATCCCAATGCCACCGGCGACATGACCATTGACTTAAGAGCCAAAACCCTCAATAGCGAAAATATTGGCCTGGCCATCACTATTATTGCCCTGCTCCTGAGTGCCTGGATTATCAATCAAAGAAAAAAGAAACTGATTGATTAATAACTTAACCAAAAGTAACAAAATAAAAATGAAACATCAAAAACAAAAATTAGACGAAATTCACCATAGTATTCCCGGCGATTATTACGATACCAGCATCATTGATAATCCAATCAAAAAAGTTTTTCATCAAAATCGATTCAAACATATTGGCCAAATGCTTGCCGGCACCAACGGCAAATTACTGGATATTGGTTGTGCCGGTGGTACTTTCACCAATGAGTTATCCAAGTGTACCAATGCAGATATAACCGCTCTTGATATTTCTCCCCAGGCGATTGATTATGCTCGCCAGACTTATCCCCACATCGATTTCCAGGTCCATGACGCTGCCTCATCAAATTTTCCCTATGACGACAACTCTTTCGATATAGTTACTATCCTTGAAACTTTGGAACACGTCTTAAATCCGGTGGAAATTCTGCAAGAAATGAGACGACTGGTAAAACCAGACGGACAAATTATCGTCCTGGTACCCTACGAAGATTGGATTTTCAATATCGGATGGTCAGTCTGGACTAGTTTGCCTGGTGACATGGGTGGGGGAGTATGGGATGAAAGCCATGTCCAACGATTTGACGGCCGCAAGCTTCGTCACCTCATGGAATTTATCGGCTACGAAATCCTAGATGAGCAGAGATTCAATCTTGGACTGTTGCTTGCCATCTTGGCTCGGCCGAAAGAACCGAATGTAAATTATTAATGAATAATGAAAAATGAACAATGAATAATTTAATACAGATTACAAATTAAATTCTTGTAACTAAAATATTATTCATTATTCATTAT
>JAHJAL010000115.1 GCA_018814055.1 Patescibacteria group bacterium | reverse complement strand
CGGGGGTTTCGCGGCCGAACATAGAGACCAGGACTTTGATTTTGCCGCGGACTTTATCGATTTCTGAGATAATGCCATCAAAATCTTTGAATGGGCCATCGATTATTTTGACACTGTCCCCTATCTCAAAATCAATTTTGTATTCCGGCTCCTGCAGACCCATGCGTTTTTGGATATTTTTGATTTCTTCATCCGACAACGGGGTTGGTTTGCTGCCAAAACCGATGAATCCGGTGACACTGGGGGTATTGCGAACAACATACCAGGAGTCCTCATTAAGAAGCATATGGACTAGGACGTAGCCGGGGAATATCTTTTTTTCAACTACCTTTTTCTTGCCGTTTTTGATTTCAACTTTTTTTTCCTTGGGAACCACTACATCAAAAATCTTTTCGGACATGTCCATGCTGTCTATTCTTTGAAGCAGGGCTTGCTTAACATGGTCTTCATATCCGGAATAAGTATTGATAACATACCAGTTTGGTTTGGTTTTGGAAATATTTTGAAGCAGATCAAAATTTATACTTTTTTCTTTTTCCTGAATGTCTTTTTTTGTCTCACCTTTGGCTGGTTTGGTATCAGAATCTGGTGGCTGGTTATCGGTTGTTCCGGGTTCTTTGGAGTCTGATTGGGAGTTATTTGTTTGCTCCATGCGGTTAGATTAAAAATCGCTGAATAATATAATTCAATCCATAATCTACCACACCCACAAATGCGGCCACGATAACCGTAGCGACAATAACGACAACAGTAGTTTGGATAGTTTGCTGCCGGGAAGGCCAGGTGACTTTCCTAGCTTCTTCTTGAACACCGGCAAAAAATTCTACAATGGGATTTTTACTCATGATTTGATGGAAGTAATTTTTATTGTGGTTTGATGGTCACGATGGCCGATTTTGCGACGGTAATTGGTTTTGTTCTTGTATTTGTAGACGTGTATCTTGGGTGATTTTCTATCGCCGAGGATTTCAACTGAAACTTTGGCTTTGTCGAGAACGGGGGCACCAAGTTCGATTTTTTTGTCGTCAAATACGGCTAATACTTCAGGGGACAATTCTTCGCTTTTTCCCGGATCAATTTTGGAAACGTGAATAACATCATCTACCTTGACCAGATATTGTTTTCCGCCTTGTCTTATAATTGCTTGCATGATACAAAAAAATATTATTTGAAGGATTAAAAAATCTTATTGCCGCAAAGGCAACTTTAACTTATTTACTACATACAACATTAGCATAATTGTTGAGTATATATCAATTATATTTATTTTATTGACATTCTCGGTTACGCTCGGCAAATTCGATCAATTTGGTTTCCTGCCTGGTTTTTTTGTACACAGCGAAAGGAACATCGTCGATTCGTATGGTTTGTAATCCGAGATTTTTGGCTTTTTTGGCCTCAAAAGAATTGATATCCTGGCCGAAGGTCAATATATCACCAATACCAAAAGTGCGGTGGCGTAACGGTGATTCGTGATTATTGATAATCAATCCGCCTATTACCAATTTTTCCAAAATTTCCGGTTTGCAGAGGGTATGATTTAATTTGGTGTTGAATTCAATAATATATCCTAACGGAAGTATTGGTTCGTAGTCTTCATATTTTTCTGCGAATATATCAACTTTGGCTCTTTCTTTGCCTCGGCCAAAATCAAAATCAAATTGCAGATTGGAATGCTTGGGTGATATTTCTTTGTAATCGGTGTTTTTGGGGTCATACTGCTGGGCTTTGTTGATCAGCAGTGAAATATTCTTCTTGTCTTTGTGACAGGGGTCAATCATGATGATTTTTCGGGCTTGAAGAAGAAGAGGAAATTCCAAATCAAGGTTTGAACCGATGTACAAAGCAGGAAATTTATTTATGCTAGTATTTTCAATATGCTCTGTCAGGTTTAGACAGAGTTTTATCTTGTGATAGGTAAATTGTTGATTAGTCGTGTTCATTTGGCACCTTTGGCACCTTGGTGGCGATATTAAGTAAGGCTTCCAATTTATTTCCTTTTCCTTTCCAACCGGCGATATAGAGATTCTCTTTTGTACTAAAATATCCCTTTTTGATAAGTTCACTGAGTTGTTCGATATTTTTTGATCTTGAAAGCGAAGGTTTTTTTTGACTAACTTGTTTAGATTTTACTTGGGAGGTTATTGGTACGACAACAGTGTTTTTTGTTGGCGCAACAGTGTTTTCTGGTCCGGAAGGACATAGTTCAATCTCTAGGCCTTCGATAAGAGCTTGAGGATGCCCAGGTGTAGTAGAAAAATTGTTTTCGAGTTCTTTGGCCATTTTTTTCTATTTTATATTTGGGAGATATGCTAACATTAACAATTTTATTTGTCAAGGTTTTCAATTTGGAAAAAACAATCCGTTTTACTTTTTGCAACTGGTATTAATTGTATGGAAAAATATTAGATCAAAAAGTATGGGTGGATCATTATGTTAAAACCTATGAATATATTATGCAAGAGTTTTTTTGAAAAAAGGAATTTTACTTTCAATCAGTTTTTGGAATTCTATGACCAAAAGTAACGAAAAGGATGTAAATATGATATATATCAGGTCATAGATATTTAAAGGCGTAGTGTGCAAGTATTGCGCGAATAGCGGGATGTACACCACCGCAAGTTGTAAAAAAATTGAAAAAACTGAAGCGATTATTAAAATTGGGTTTTGAAGTATATGGGACTGGAAAGTGGAGTAATTCAAGGCTCGACAACCAAAAATACCAAATACGGAGAAAAACCCCATCAATACGAAGACTGCTGTGCGAGCGTAGGTGAGGTCATGGGTCGAAAGAAAAAATTGATAAATCAAAAAAGAAATAACAGTTATATATAATCCAATTATAATAATGCGCCGAGTCATGGGAGGGGTGATAAATCTTTCGTTGGGGTCGCGAGGTTTTCGTTTGAGAATATTTGGTTCTCCCGGCTCAAAGATGAGTGCTTCATCTATCACGCCGTCGGTAACGAGGTTCATCCAAAGGATTTGAGTGGGCAATAGCGGCAGGGGATATCCGAGTAACAATGAGATAAATATTATTCCTACTTCACCAAGATTGTGGCCAAGTAGGTAAAGGACTGATTTTTTGATATTGTCGTAAATAATTCGCCCTTGTCTGATGGTTTGAATGATTCGTGAAAAATCATTTTCCAAAAGAATGATTTCGGCGGCTTCTTTGGCAACGTCGGTGCCGTTACCCATGGCAAGACCAATATCGGCTTTTTTGAGCGCTGGCGCATCGTTGACGCCATCCCCGGTCATAGCCACCACCTGTCCTTTTTCCTGCCAGTGTTTGATGATTCTGAGTTTTTGTTCGGGTAAAACCCGGGCGTAGATGACAATATCATCGGCAATTTTTTCGAATTGTTGCTCATTCATCCCGGCAAAATCTGATCCGATCAATACATTTTTCTCCTCGATCTGATACCCGAGGGTTTTGGCGATGTTCAGGGCTGTTTTGGGGTGATCGCCGGTAATGATGATTACTTTGAGGCCGGCTTGACGCGCTTGCTGAATTGATTTTTCGGCAGTACTGCGCAAAGGGTCAGTCATAATGGCAAAGCCGGAAAAAATCAGGCCATATTTGAGATTGGTGTCGTTTAATTCATACTCACCTTGAGATGGAGCTTCTTTGTAGGCGATTGCGATAATCCGGTAGGATTTTTGAGCGAGATCATCGACTTGCCGGAGTAAATCTTTTTTGTCTTTGATACTTAACTTGACTGATTTTCTGCCCTTGGTTTGGTAGGAACATTTTTCCAGGATAACTTCGGGGGCCCCTTTGAGAAAGATATATCTTTTATCGTTTTTTTGATTCCAATTCAAGGTGGCCATGTAGTTTTCGCCTGATCGGAAGGGAATAGTGCCTTGTCGGACATAATTCTGATTCAATGAATCGGGGTCCAAATTGGCTTTGGCAGCGGCGGCAATCAGAGCTGATTCGGTGGGATCGCCAATTGAAATCCATTGTTCGTCTTTGTTTTTTTTGACAGAGCTGTCGTTGCATACTGCCCCGGCAGTCAAAAATAGATCAAGATATGGATAATCAATTGGCTTGATTTTTTTGTCTTCTAGAAAAAAGTTTCCTTCCGGGGAATAGTCAAGTTGATCAATCACAAAGGTTTGATTGTCGGGAAAAATTATTTTTTTGACAGACAATTTATTTTCGGTCAGGGTACCGGTTTTGTCCATGCCGATGACGGAAGTGCTGCCCAAGGTTTCCACGGCAGGTAAATGCTTGACGATTACTTTTTTGCGGGCAAGGCGGGCCATACCAACCACCAAGGCGATGGCGATGATTATTGGAAAGCTTTCTGGTATAGCGGCCACACTGATACTGATAGCTAACAAAATGATATCAATAATGTTTTTGCCAAGAGCTAGGCCAACTACGGAGAAAATAACCGCAAAGGATAGAATAGTGATGGTAATAATTTTGGTGAATCCGGCTAATTTTTTTTGGAGAGGTGTTTTGGTTTTTTTGATTTTCTGCACTTTGGCAGAGATTTTGCCAAATTCGGTCAAAGCTCCAGTTTGGCCGACAATGGCCAAAGCGGTGCCACTGGTGACAAAAGTTCCTTGAAAAAGTATATTCTGGCGTTCAGAAATTGGGGTATCAACTGGAATAATCTCAGTATTTTTTTCCTGTAGCATGGATTCACCGGTCAGAATTGCTTGATTGGCGGTCAGATAGTCTGTCACCAAAACTCGCGCGTCGGCGGGTACTTTTTCGCCGGAATTGATTTGAATAATGTCACCGGGAACCAAATTTTCTGATGATATCTTTTTGATTTTGCCATCCCGTAGGACTCTGGTTTTGGTTTTGGAAATTTTGGTAAGTTCTTCGATGATTTTTTCGGACCGGTATTCTTCCACAAATCCAATCACAAATTCGATGATTACAACCGCCAATATGATATAGAAATCTTGATAATGCCCTATGGCCAGCGTCAGGACACAGGCTCCTATCAAAACGATGATCATCGGATCTTTGAGCTGATCGATAACTATATCTCTGAGGGTAAATGGCTTCTCCTGTGGCAAGATGTTGAGGCCGTATTTCTTTTGGCGAAATTCTGCTTCATTGGTTGACAAGCCGGTTTTGATTGAGCTGGATAGTTTTTCGATTGACTTTTCGGCGGAAAGAGTGTAATAATTCATTGGAGAGGAATATATTG
>JAHJAL010000114.1 GCA_018814055.1 Patescibacteria group bacterium | reverse complement strand
GCAAAGAGACAAATGACTTGGTTCAAAAAATATGGGAATACAGTTTTTTGTGAAGATATTGGGAAGATGGAAAATAAAATCAGAAACTATATATAGAAAACTAAGAATTTATGCTTGTCCTTTGTGATCCAATGGTATGTCTATATTGATAAAGGCTTCTTTGTCGGATTTGATTTCGAAGACCTGGCCGCAGTACCAGTCGACTTTTTTGCCTTTGCCTACAAGAACACAAGCGGAGGCCGGGAATTTGTAACCGGTTTTTTCAACTTGAATAATGTATTTACCGGGAATTACCAGGAAGGCAAAACGACCGGATGGATCAGTCAGCCGGGTTTCTAATATGCGCTGAAAACGAGGGTCAATAATTTTGATTACTGCCATGCCCAGAGGCAGCCCGGTTTTGGAGTCATAGATCAGACCCCAGGATTTGGGCTTGATGGATAATTTGTAGACTTTGTAAACTAGAGCTCCAATATATACTAACATTACAAAATAATTGACAAAACCGCCGTGCAGCAAAACTATAGCAATACTGATAACAAAGCCCAATGACAATAGTGGGAAAGTGATCAGACCCAGATAGTATTGAATCTGGCGCAGATTGTATGTCTTGCTTTTGACCAGTGTCTGCTTGATGCTTTCCTTGGGTGTAATGGGAATATTGACATTGATTACTTCGTTGTTTTCGTTGATGTTGAGTTCCTCTCCGAGATAAATATTACTGTAACGCCCGTCATACATTCCATAATGGCCTTTGGCCGGGAAGGTATATCCTTGTTTTCTGACCTGGAGCAGATATTTACCCTTTCTGGTCAGAAAGCCGTAGCGGCCATTTTTGTCGGTGACTTTACTTTCGATATGTTTTTTGGTCTTGGCGTCATATAAACGTACAATAGCCAAATCCAAAGGTTCTTTGGTGTCTGAATCATATACAACTCCCCACGGGTCACGCTTGGGGATAATTCCCAGCCAGGTAGCTAGTTGATTGAAACCAAGCAAAAATAGACTAAATATTTCAAATATCAGTCCCAGCATGGTGAAGATTGATAAGCCGATTGCACTCCAGAGAGCAATTTGTTGAATGATGTCGGTGTACGGTTTGATATTTTCTTGATCGAGGAATAATTGTACTTTTTTGAATTCAGTCGGAGGTGATATTTGGGGAGAGACGGCCGGGGCGGCAATGACATTTAATTTATATGTACCACTGGGTAGACTGATAAAACCGTAAATATTGTTGGCCACCGCATAAACAGAATATTCGCCGTGGGGTAAATCATTTGATATTTCTAATTCCCAGAATCCAAACTGATCGGTATTGACGTTGTATATGCGAAAGTTATCGTTGTTGTAGAAATAAACTCCAATGGTAACATTGGGGGCGGAAGTACCTTTGATATTGAGCGATTGATTTTCAAATATGTTATTTTCTGAAAGTTTGATAGTGGGTGGCATCAATAAGTAAATTGGTTCGCCCGAGCGGATAATTTCTTGGTTGATGTTGACCTCAACGTCGTTGGGGAAAATACCTAAATCAGTGAAATTGGCGCTAAATTTGGTCAAAAAATCTTCTAGCCGAGTGAATTCCAGTATGAATTCAAATTTTCCATCCAGGTCGGCATGGGTATTTTGGCTTTCCAATTCATTGACTGCATCGACTGACGAATTGGGAAAAGTCCAACCAACTACGGGTACGTAATGAGGTGTTATTTCCGCGCCCGGGCTGACTGGGGGGGTGGGTGTAGGTTCGGGGGTAGGTCCGGGCGGAGGTGGTGGAGGTGGAGGTGGAGGTGGAGGAGGTGGAGGAGGTGGAGGCGGCGGAGGAGGTGGAGGCGGCGGAGGAGGTGGAGGCGGCGGCGGTGTACTTGGTTCATTTATTTGATAAGTCAGAGCATACGATGTGGTGGCTTTGTTGCCAATCGCATCGGTACATCTCATAAAAACGGTATGATAACTTTCCCCGGTAAGATTGAGGGTACATTGAGTGACCGAGGCACAAGTTTGACTCATTGAGTCATAATCGGTATTGATAGTATCCCATTTGCAAGTTGAAGCAAGGGGTGAGGTTGAATACTCTACCAATGTGTTGGCATCATCCGTATTGTCCGTATATGGTGAAGTATCATCGCCGGCTACTTTGTTGATAGTGATCGCCGGGGCAATACCGCCCGGGATATAAAAGGTACCGACAAAGTCATCATCAATCGGGATGGGATTGCCTGGGTAAGTGGTATCAGTACCGGTTATGGTGACAATACCAGCCAGGGGCGAGGTCAAAGTAGCAGTAGTTTGGCCGGAGGCGTTGGTGGGCAGAGTTGGGCCAGTAATTATGGCTCCCGGTAATCCGGCTGAGCTGAGTACTACCGTGTGTCCGGTCAAGGGGACTCCACCAAAACCGTTGATGGTAACGGTGATATTGATAATATTGTTGATCTGCTGACTGGACGGGGTGCCGTCTATCACGGAGTTGGTTTTGATGGCGTCATACAATGAATTAACTTCAACCGACACGTTGGTTGAGGAAGAGCTTTGGGCCAACACGCTGCTAACGATTGACAAACACAATGTGGCCGCGACAAATACGGTTATAATTGTATTTATAAGTTTTTTCGTTTTTTTGTTTATTTTCATTTTTGTTTTTTCGATATATTTAGCTTGGGGGCCAGTAATTAGATAAATAATTACTGACTACCCAAATTAAATATTTTATTCTTTCATTTCTTCTTTGATCTCTTTGGAAAGTTCATCTTTGTAACTTTTGGACGACATCTTGATAAAGAGAATGATAAGTAGAATGATGATAACAATTATCAAAATAGTTATCAGGTGATAGTCGCCAAAGCTGGTAGTGGCGGTAAAAGCTTGGTTGCTTTCACCGTAAGTACCTTGCAAAGTGGCGATGTATTTACCATATAGCGAACCCTCCGGTTTCCAAGGGGTAACCATTTGACGGGTGCTGCCGGGCAATACATTTTCGCCTTCTAAAGCGACTTGGGCCACTTCGCTGCCCAGCCAGTTGGTAATAGTGATAGTACCTTCCGGTTTGACGTGTGTATTACCGGTATTCTCGAATCTGAGGGTGAACTCTACCATTGGTTCGCCAGGACTGCCGACAACACCGGAGTTGGTGAAGTCAAGGGTGCTGCCTGACTCTACGACGTCACCATTGACGCGTAGCAAAACCAATGCGCCAACACCGCTCTCAACTTTGAGCTGAGTGCTTTCCGGAGTGCCTTCGGCTGCTTTGGTAGAAAATACCAAAGTACCATAGTGTCCGCCCGGTGAAGCATCAACGGGAATATTGATGAAGAATTTGACATCCTCTTTTTGACCGGGAGCCAAATCGACTTTGGTTACGTTGAATGTAACCCAATCCTTGAGAGCATAAGGGGTGTCTTCCATAGTTGTTTCCGGAATACCCTCTTCACTACCTTCTTTGGGTAGAAAGTTTTGAGCTTCGGGATACAAAGACAAATTGTCATTGCCAGGATTGCTGACTGATATAAGACCAGAAAGTTGTTCACCAGAATTGGCAGTCAAATCATCGAACAATACGGGGGAAATTTTGATAGCTGTTCCATCGGTTTGGGCACTGGCGAAGCTGAGATTCCCCAGGGCCAAGACAGCAGCTATCGTAATGGCAAAAAAAGCAAAAAATTGTTTTTTAGTTCTCATTGCCTTCCTTTTATCTTAGGTTAAATAATTATAATCGACCCAAATTATGTTAGAAAGTAGCGGTACAAATATACATCAGGGTGTTGGTATATACACCAGCTTCTTGAAGTTGAGCAACTTCTAGCTGATAACTGACTACGTCAACCTCGCTGCTGACCGGACCAGTTTCTTTGGCTACTTCATACGGAGAATTATCGTCTTGATAACCTGCGTATTTGTATGATGCGTAGTTACCGGAATTGGCGGTTGCATCATCAGAAGTAAAGCCAAAATAACCGGTATGGGTGGTTGGGGTGGCGTCTTTGGGTTGAACCCAGACTTCAGGAGTAGTGTAAGTATCAGTATTACCATCAGCTCCATCAAATTCGTCGATTGTGTCCGTACCGGCGCTAGTGAGGTCGTTATTTTGTTCAACGGTGACAATATAACCGTTGGTAGCATTGGTGGATACGGTTAGCTCCTGACAACCGATTTTGGAATCATCGACGGTCATGGTGCCAAAAGGAATGGTGGTAGAAGTAGTAGTAATATCAGTGGTACCGGTAGCGTCAGCATTGGGGCAGTTATTACCTGCATTGGAAATACCGGCAATAGCAAAAGTTAAGCTTGATTGGACCGTAGCTGACACGGTAATTGTGTCCTGAAGACTTATTTTGAGATCGCCTGTATCAAGACTGGCATCTACCGCGTTGTAGGTGGCGAGAGTTATGGTATAAATACCGGCGGCTGCATGGTTGGTGATTTGATTATTACCTGGTCCACCAGCTGCAGTGTCACCAACTTGGATTTTGACAGTTTGACCAGCTCCCAATGATACTGCTGATCCAAAGTGGAATTGCATACCTTGTCCCGAAAGAACAAATCCCACTTCAGCGGCACCGGGACCTGCACCGGCGACGACGGTTTGGTCAACTGAGTTTAGTTCGATGTCGACATCCCCAAAAACCAACGAAGAAAGATCAAATCCGGCAGGCAGAGTAACGTCGATTTCACCGCTGACCGGAATTGCGGTAGTGACGGTAAAATCGAAGGTATGATCGGCAACCACGTTCGGTTCGCTAGTTGATAGGGTATCTTTTAGGCCAGTCAAGTTGGCTGCTTGCGCGGGTATCACGGTCATAAACATCAAGGCAACGACTGACAAAAAACATAATATTTTTTTGATTTTCATAGTTTTTTTTGCCCTTTTTTTAAGTGATAAAAACTAATAATTGAAATACAAATTTGTTACTATTTATCGACCAAAAATATAATAAAAACGATGTCCCCTGTTACTAGAGTATCAAATTATGAGTGTGTGTCAATTGAGGAAAACTTCTCATATATTTCTGGTGATATAATCATGGTATTGTAACATGAATAAGTATCAAGTGTCAAGGATCAGGTAACAAGGAACTCATATTTCAATTTGCAATCATATCTATCTAGAGTTTATAATGTTAGTTGTTGGTTTCATTGTATTTATGATTGGGTGATTTACTCTCGCCGAGATAGCTCAGTTGGTAGAGCAACGGACTGAAAATCCGTGTGTCGCCGGTTCGATTCCGGCTCTCGGCACTTCGTCGTCGGAGCTGCTCTCATCGCTACATGTGAGTCTCAATAGAGCCTCCCATTACGCTAGCTCGAGCGCTCCTCCTCTTTTCCAAAAATTTTCTCTTCCTGATCGATGCTCGTTACACTCCGCTCGATCGGAGCGTTCAGAAATTTTTGGAAGGAGAGAGATTACTTTCATAATTGATATTTCGTAATTTTTATTATGTTTGACTTTAGGGTTTTGGCAGATTGGAGTTATTATTTTGACCCACGGCCGACAAGCGGGATGTTCGACTGGCTGATTCCGCTGATAGCGTTTTTTGGATTGATGTTGGTAGCGGCGGTTTATTGTAAGTTGGTATTCGGCTTTTATCGTAAAGATAAACCTCATGACAGAGAATTGGGCGAGAGGTTGTTTAGTTGGTTGATCACCATATCGATAATTGGCTTTATATATACATTCTTCCGATATGAAGGAATAGTCTATCTGTCGGCTAGAATCGTATTGATATTGATTTTGATCGGTGGTACATATTGGGGATGGCTGGTTTGGAAGTTTTACCGGACCAAATTTGGGCAGATAAAGGATAATTTTCACAAGAAGAAAGAGCAGAAAAGATACATGCCGAAAAAAAGAAAAAAATAAGTTTTGACTTGGTCTTTGGATTTATATTTTATTTGTTTAATTATTTTATTTGATTAACTATGACTGAAGAACAAACTACCCAGCAGACAACTTCCATGAAAGATTTGCTGGAGCAAGAGGGGTTGGAAGTAAAAATTTATCAAACGGGTGATGTCGTCAAAGGACGAGTGATTGATGTGTCCCAAAATCGCGTATGGCTTGATGTGGGTGGTAAGTCGTTGGGAGTTATTCCCAAACGGGAGTTGTTGGAAGAAAAGAATCTAAAAAATATTGAGATCAATGAAGAATTATGTACTTTCGTATTGGCGCCGGAGAATGATGACGGGTACGCGGTTTTGTCATTGAAAAGGGCGATCAGGGAACAGGCGTGGGAAGAATTGGCCACAAAATTTGAGAAGGAACAGACTATCAAAGTCAAAGTGGTGGAAGCCAATAAAGGTGGTTTACTGGTGGATATACATGGTATTCGGGGGTTTTTGCCGGTGTCACAGTTGAAGCCGGAAAATTATCCACGAGTCGACGGTGGTAACAAGGAGGAAATTCGAGAAAAATTGTCAAAATTCGTCGGGACTGATATGCAAGTTAGGATCATTGCCTTTGAAAGAGCAACCAATAAGTTGATATTTTCTGAAAAAGCCGTGCCGGATGCCAAGCAAAAAGAAATTGAACAAAATTACAAAGTGGGTGACGCGGTGGAAGGTGTTATTAGCGGTGTAGTTGACTTTGGTGCTTTCATGAAGTTTGACGGCGTGGAAGGTTTGATTCATATTTCGGAAATTACCTGGGGCCGGGTGGATAAGATTGAGGACTTTCTCAAGATTGGTGAGAAAACTCAAGCAATGTTGATCGGTCTGGACAACGGACGCATTTCTTTGTCAATCAAACGACTGCTGGCTGACCCCTGGGTAAAGATGATGCAAAAGTATGAGGTTGGTGACATGGTTGATGGTGAAGTCAGTAAAATCACTCCTTTTGGTGCTTTTGCCACTATTGATAATACGATAGATGGTCTGGTGCACATTTCCGAATTGTCCAGCAAGAGAGTAGTTAATCCGGCGGAGGTGGTAAAAGTGGGAGAAAAGCATAAGTTCAAAATTATTTCGATTGAGCCGGATAATCATCGTTTGGGATTGAGCTTGAAAGCAGTGACGGAACCGGATGTAGTGCCAGCGGAGGAAGAGAAAGACAAAGAAGAAAAGAAAGAAGCGAAAAAAGAGGTAGTAAAAGTAGAAAAAGGGGAAAAGAAGGAAAAGGATAAAGAGAGGGTTGGTGATTTGACAAAGGTAGATGGAATAAGCAAGAAGATTGCTGATAATTTGACCAAGGCGGGTATAGATAGTGTGGAGAAGTTGAGAAATTTGAAGAAGGAAGAGTTGACAGCGGTAGAAGGTATTGGTGAGAAGACAGCTGAGAAGATTATGAAGGCGGTGGGATAAGAAATCGTTATTATGAAGAAAACATCCCAACTTTTTGTTGGGATGTTTTTTTGTATATTCGGGACAACATTTAATCAGTGAATTCTTTGAATAATTGATTGACAACTTCCGGTTTTATTTTTTTCTTGAGCCGATATGAAAAAGCATTTTTCTTGATGGCTTTTTGGAAACATGCTTCCTCGGGACATAGATATATTCCCCGACTCTCTTTTTGGCCGGTGGGGTCAATTAATAATTTCTGGTCATAAACGATCCGCACGAGACTTGATTTATTTTTCTTGGTTTGACAGCCGATGCAGGCGCGAAGCATGGTAGGTTTTTTATCTTTCTTCGAGTTCATTGAGACGGAAGTCATTGATGTATAAAATTATCAGTCCAATTACGGCCGATGAGATGTAACTGTATAATTCATCGTGGGGGAATAAATAAAGATCCATAATTCCCCAAAGGCCACGCCAGAACATGATTAATCCGATGCCGATGATGATGGAGTAAATGACCGGATATTTGTGCTTGAAATGATGGGAGAGAATTTTGTTCATGAGTAATATGTTAATAAATTTTCATTTAAAAGCGGAGGGCGGCGGGATTAAAAATCAAAAGATAACCAAGTATTAGCATAATGATGGCGGCAACAAGCTGGCAATACTTGGCATATTTGGTAGTAAGGCCGAGTTTGTCGATACTATATAGAGCAATAGCGAAGACAATAATGTCGTCGATCATATACATCATGGTATATAGCAACATATATAACTGACGAGGGAGAAATGAATATTGGTTGATGTCCAGGATTTTGGTAAATGCTTGGGGAATTCCGATTGAACAGGCAAATTCAATGACGTTGACTGAAAAAGCAAGAAAGATAGTAGCAAAAAATGTTCCAATGGTCAGGGGTGAGGTGATGATTTGCTGGATACGGGAAGCAGTTTTTTGTTTGGTTTTGGGATCGATTAATTTACATTCGCCTTTGTGGACAAAAAATTCGTAGCCAAAATATATTCCTGCTCCAATGGAAACTATCCCAATGATTGGAGTAATAATTTGATCCAACTGAACGAAATTCCAAGTTTTGTACCAGACGTTCAAAATCAGATAATACATGATAGCTTCGGCGATCAGAAAGATTGAGATTAGTTCCCACATTTTACGGCGGTCTCCGGCTTGAACTATGAGGGAAATAAATACAATCAGGACCCACATGGCGCAGGGATTGAAACCGTCCAAAAAGCCCAAAATCAAGGTTAATACCGGCATAGAATATTGTTTGGGGTTGAATTCGCCAATAATGGGTAGATTTATCTTGAAGTCGTTTGTATCATCGCATCTTTCGTCTATATCGCAAACTTCACCCTCTGACCGCGAGTTGATTTTGTCGTATTGGGTGATAAAGTTTTCAAAACTGTTGGCGGGCGGATTTTGTCTGAGTAAATCGATAATGGTTTGTCCGGTGGTGGCGGGGGAGCCAAAACCCTCAATCACATGATCGCCTATCAAAATAATTGGGGTAACTTTAGCCAGCTGATATTTCCCGGTAAATTGATAGAATAAATCGATGCTGGATTGTTCGTCTATATGATAATACTTGACTGTAACTTCGGGGTAGTCTTGACGATATTGGTCGATAAATTCTTCCAAGTCCTGACAGTGAGTACAACTTTTGGATGTGAAGACAGAAATCGTTGATAATGTTGATAGTTCGGTTTGGGCAAGAGCAAGCGGAGAAAAGGATAGAATGGTGATTACGACCAATAAAAAGATATATGTTACATTTTTTATCATGGGTGTGGTGAGAATATATAAATAAATATTTTATTACTTTAATTGCAGGTTTTCCTGCTGGGGAAATAGGAGCTTGATGTTGACCAAAGACAGGAAGGAGTTAAAAATATAGTCAGAGTCGTATTCAGTGATTATCAAGTTGTACTCATTGATTAGGGCTTTGTTTTGTTCGAGCAGCGAATTGTACTCATTGACTAGATTGTTGTAAGAATCAATTTGGTTGTCTTGTTTGAATTGTTCCAATTGACTCTGCAAACTGGAAAGTTTGGTGTCATTTGCTTCGATAGTTTTACCTTTGTCGACGGCATCGATAGTGTTTTTGATAATATCCTGGATTTGTTGATAGTTTTGGGTAAGATTATTTTCTGTTAACCAATTGGAAATTACTTCGTTTTGGCCAATACTATCGTGCTCTTGTTTGATTTTGACAAGCTGGTCATGGTTTTGATCGCGGGTGGCAGTATCGAATTCTTCCATCCAAATGAAATACAACAATGAGATCATCTTATCTAATCCGGATGATAATTCACTTGGCGTGATAGTTTCCTGGCTATATTCTTCGGTTAATTTAATACCATTGTCAAAGCATACTTGTTTGGCTTCATTGAGTAGGGTGAAGTCGACGTTTTCGTTGTAATAAATATTGTCCGCGGTGCTGATTGATTCAACATGGTGCTGAATACGGCTTATTTGAAGGTCAATCGCGGCTATGTTTTGGTTTTTTGTAAATTCTTGGCAACCAGGGAAAATAAGGAGCGCGGTCAAAATGACAATAAAAGTTCTTTTCATGGGTATGAAAGTTTTATATATGAATTTAATTTTTCGCGTATGCATTTATTATATTTTGAGTTTGCGATAAAATAAAGGATGGAAGAAAATATTATTAACATTATATTATGATTGATCTAAACAATATTGACGAGACAAAAAAAGCTGATCCTGACGGTTATTTGGAGATATTGGAGAAGACGCCGGCGCTTTGTCGGCAGATGTGGGACAAATTTAAGGCGAGTGATTATGAGTTTAAAGAATTTGACAAAATCGTAGTTTGCGCGATGGGAGGCTCAGCGATTGGGGCTGATATGGCGCGGTTTTTGATTGAGAAGCATACTACTTTGCCAGTTCAAATAGTGCGTGATTACAATCTGCCAAATTGGGTTGACGACAAAACTTTGGCTCTAGTTTTGAGTTATTCTGGCAACACGGAAGAGACATTGAGTGGTTTTGCAGATGCCAAAAAGAATAATGCTCAAATTTTTGTTATGGCCTCTGGTGGTAAATTACTGGAATTGGCAATTGAAGGAAAACTGAATTATTTTGAGTTGCCCAAGAGTTTCCCACCAAGAACAACTTGGGGGCTGTTTTTCTACGTGGTTTTGGAGTTATTGATGAAAGCTGGCAAAATAAAAGAAGGAACGTTCAAATTGGAAGAATCAATTGTGGCTATGGAGAAAATAATCGCGGGCAGCAAGGCCGATATAGATGTGGATAATAACCTAACAAAACAGATCGCGATGAGTTTGACCAATTCTATTCCGATTGTTTTCGGAGCAGAGCACTTGGCTAGCGTGGCTAGTCGCTGGAAAAAAGAGTTCAATGAGAATTCCAAAATCCCCTCTTTCTATGACGAGATTCCAGAACTAAATCACAATTTACAACAAGGATTGGAATGCAAAAAAGAGCTCAAAGATTCACTTTCTATGTTTGTTTTGAGTAGTGAGTTGTATCACGAGCGAAATCAGAGACGTGCTCAGATAATCCAAGAGACTTTCAGTAAGCAAGAATTTGACGTGACCACGATTCAAACGGGTGGCAAGACATACGAAGAATCGATTGCTGGGACTGTTGTTCTTGGTACTTATATCAGTGTTTATTTGGCGTTTTTGCTGGGTAAAAATCCGGTGTTATTTGAGGCAATCGAGGAGCTGAAGGCGATGTTGAATACGAAGGAGTTTACGGAAAAATTGTTACAAGAATAATTTTGCTAGTAATGATTTTCTAGTTTTTTTATAAATAACTTTACACTACTATTTTTTAACGGCCTACTAACGTTACGGCAAAGTTTAAAAATAGTAGTGTAAAGTTATTTATAAAAAAATTAGAAATTCATCAGTGTGTTTTTTATTTATCATTAATTCATATAATTATGACCAGGATCAAAAAAATTATCGCACGTCAAATACTCGATAGTCGCGGTAATCCGACTGTGGAGGCGGATGTAATTTTGGAAAACGATGTGATGGGCCGGGCGGCGGTGCCGAGCGGGGCGTCGACGGGTGAGCATGAAGCGGTAGAATTGCGTGATGGTGATAAAGCGTACGGGGGCAAGGGAGTTATGCAGGCGTGTAACCACGTTGAAAAGCAAATCGGCGATGCGCTAAAAGGTTTGGATGTAAACGAACAGGAAAAGATCGATAGCGCAATGATTGATCTGGACGGGACTCCGAATAAAGGTAAGTTAGGTGCTAACGCAATATTAGCGGCATCAATGGCTTGTGCTAGGGCCGCGGCAAAAGCTTTTAAGAAGCCATTATATAAATATCTGGCCGATACTTTTGGATATGTAGATAAAAAGTGGGTCTTGCCGGTGCCGATGATGAATGTGATTAATGGCGGTAAACATGCCGATAATTCCACCGATGTGCAGGAATATATGATCGTTCCCTATGGGGCCGATAGCTTGAAAGATGCGGTAAGAATGGGGGCGGAAATTTTTCACACTCTCAAAAATATTATTGGGAAGAATAAATGGCCAACTACAGTTGGTGATGAGGGTGGCTTTGCTCCTCCCCTACCTTCCAACAAGAAAGCTTTGGATATTTTGGTACAGTCAATTGAGCAAAGCGGGTATAGTCCAGAGGATGAAGTGGGGATAGCTTTGGATGTGGCTGCCAGTGAGTTTTTTCATGGGGGTATTTATGAAATGAAACAAGAGGGAAAATCACTATCAACCGAAGAAATTATCAAAGAATATGAGGGATGGATTGACGAATATCCGATTTTGTCAATCGAAGACGGCCTCGATCAAAATGATTGGGATAATTGGCCGGTTTTGGAAAAAGCTATTGGCGAACAAGTAATGAATGTGGGTGATGATTTTTTGGTGACAAATGTCAAGCGACTCAAAAAGGCAATTGAGGGCAATTGCGCGAATGCAATTTTGATCAAGTTAAATCAAATTGGAACGTTGACAGAAACTATTCAGGCAATAAAAATGGCCCAAGATGCTGGCTGGAAAGCAATTGTTTCCCATCGATCCGGTGAAACTTGTGATTCGTTTATCGCTGATCTGGTGGTGGCTTGCGGCACGGGATATATCAAAACCGGATCCTTGTCCCGCTCGGAGAGGGTGGAAAAATACAATCAGTTGATGCGAATTGAGGAAGAATTGGGGGATGAGTGCCGATATGGACTGGGGTAAAAGAAGATTCGGGTAATATTTATTGGAAAGAGACGCAAGATTTT
>JAHJAL010000113.1 GCA_018814055.1 Patescibacteria group bacterium | reverse complement strand
ATAAAAAAATGATGTATTGGACTTCAAGTTGTGGCCAGATAAAACAAAATCACTTGGGATATTCATTCAAAAAATTATTCCCGCAAGAAGTTGTATCAGAAGAAGTGTAATTACATGTTAAAAACGATATGTCGTCTTTTTTATCAACTTAACCTCTATCTCAAAACTTTTTTCAAATAATATTTGCAACTGACTCTTTATATACTCAAACACATCGGCCGACAACTCATATTCCTCCGGAACTTTCAATTCCAAATTGATCAAAATATCTGTTGCCTCCTCTTCTTCGCCCACTTGCACACTCAATAAATTCTGTAAAGAAATCGACGCGATATCAATCTCTTCAGAAATCGCCTCCACCAACTTTCTAACCTCCTTCTTTATCCGCTCATTTTCCACGTCCGGATCGGACTTCAACTGTACCCGAGAAATAATCTCAATATTCAGCAACACTTCTTTGCCCGATTGCGTTTTCAATACACTCTCCAGCGTTTCTCTCTGTTCCTCAGTCATTGCCACCGCCGGGTCACCTCTTAACACCACGTCCACTTCATACAGATCACTCTCATCAATATAATATATCTCTATCAAGTCTACCGTCAAAGCTGAATTAATTTTATCGATTTCTGACAAAAACGCTTCCTCAATCTTCTGTTTAACTGACTGCCGAAGTATATCCTCCTCACTTACGATTGATATCGTATTTTGTAATCTTAGATTCAAATCAATATCTTTCCCCAAAGAATCTTTTAATTTTTCAATAATCTGTTGCTGTTGTTCATAATCAATTTTCATATCACTCGGCAACCAAACCTCCGCTTCCACCATTACCGTGTTTCCATCCTTGCCCGTCAACTCAGTTTTTACACCCTCAATATATATTGAAAATGATATTTCTTCAAAACTTCCGCTCAGCACTTCTTGCACTTTATTGTAAGCCACAATCTTAAAAGAATAATTTCTCAGCGAAAAATACAACCAGACACCTACCAAAACCAACAAAGCCGCGACCACTACCAGTCCTTTTCGCCGTAATTTTTTTTCCTCCTTATCCTGCTTTTCCTCCAACCCAACCAACATAAAAACAACCGCGCCAGTAAACACAATAGCAATCACATTGGAAACAAACAAAAGCAAAGCTCCGGTAAAGATAGAATAATCCAATATAGCCAGTCCGATTCCACTCACGCACAATGGAGGCATCAATGAAACCGCAATCGCCACCCCGGCCAAACTCTCTGAAATTCTGGTTTGCGTAATCGCCAACGCCGCTATGCCCCCCGCCACCAAGGCAATCACCAAGTCAATCAAGGTGGGAGTAGTCCTAGAAAGGATCTCACTATTTAACTGCTTGATCGGAGAAACAAAAGCAATCAAAACTGAGCTAATCAAGGTAATCGCTACGCAAATCAACAATACCGCGACCGCTTGTCTAATATATTTCAATGCGCCGTATGATACACCCAAAGACAACTGTATCAATGGCCACATCATTGGAGCGATAATCATCCCGCCAATTACAATCGGCGTCGAATTGATCAGCAGGCCCAAAGTACAAATTACCGCCGAAGCAAACAACAAAGTCAAAAAAACAAACGACAAGTGAGTATTGTTCCGTATCTTACTCAATATCGTTTTTTCCTGAATCTTCTCTACATCCCCAAAAAAATCAACTCCCCATAAATTTATCTTTTTCATATTTCTATCAAATATTATCCTAAACCCAGTATATCAAAACAATTTTTGATACAATAAATTTACAACGATTTAACCAATAACCCCCCAAAGCAATAAACTCAACATAAAAATTATTAATTTAAAAAACTATGACAAGCAAATTTTGGTTAGTTTCCATCCTGCTCATCATCATCATTGTGATTGCTTATTTATTCTATGACCTCAAATACCAACAACAACTATTTCCTGGCATAGAAACCCCCGAACTTGCCAACCCCGCCTCAGTTCACTGCGAAAAAGAAGGAGGAAAACTTGAAATTATTGACACTGCCAACGGACAACAGGGTTTGTGTCACTTACCCAATGGCAACACTTGCGATGAGTGGGCTTTTTATAAAGGCGAATGTATATAAGCCATGAAAGAAATACACAAAATGTTTCTGATATCAATCATACT
>JAHJAL010000112.1 GCA_018814055.1 Patescibacteria group bacterium | reverse complement strand
CTTTTTTATTGTGTTTTTCTTAATTTACCAAATTGCCTCTAAAAGCCTCTAAGCATCTATTAATAATCACCCTATTGAATTATAATCCTATATTTTATATACTTAAATCACTAAGATATTCCACTTCGGTGTAATATCTCATCGTTCGAGAGTTCCACTTCGGTGTAGCTCTCATTTTTTTATGGTGATTTTATCCTTGATGGAAAAGATATCAACCAGAAAATAACGCTCAAAAACACCAAGCTCTTTGAATCTGCTAGACAAATAGTTATTGGTACTACTATAGGGTGGAGCTACTACTGTAAAATACAGAAGACTGTTTATTTCCATCAGTTTTTTGATCATTTCAGCAAAATCACCATCACATGTATATAAAACAATATGAGTTTTTCGTTTGCGGTTTATAACATCAGACATCAATTCAGAACAGAGATAGACATCAATATTGGATTTAAATTTCTTGTTTGGTTTCAGAACTTGAACTTTGTTATTTGTTTGACAGTTATTGCAACGAAAATTTTTGTATTTAGCTCGATTGGTATAAGATTTACGGCTAAGAGTTTTGATCTCTACGACATCAGATTCGTATTCAGCCAATTCTTCTTGTTTTATTGTGTCTTTTTGGTGAAGACCCTCAAAATATTTTATTTTGCGAATTTTTTTGTATTTTTTCTGTAAATAAGCAAATAACATTGGAAAATCTATCATCAGGCTATTGTGTCGCAAAGCATTTCTAATATTGCTGGCATCAATATAAACGAATGTTGGTATTTTATTAAGGGCTAATTTAGTCATATTTTTCTCCAAATTCAAATCTTTATTTTCAGTTACCGAGTATTCCTCGAAAACTCATTCAATATTCTGAGCTTTTTATTTCTTTTTTTCATCTGGACCAGTAGTCAAGATATTTTTGACAACTGATTTACAAAATATCTTTCTTTTATCTTAACAAACTAGCTAATAATCTTCTACAGCTCAAACCCCACCTTCTTCAACTGTTTTTTAATCTCCTTATTCAATTTCTTCTCCTTCTCCAACTGTTCCGCCAATTGCTTGGTAAGTTTCCCCATCTTCTCTTCAAATGGAATCCCATCATCGACTTCGTCCGGAATACCGACATAACGACCTGGTGTAAGGACAAAATTATGCTTCTTGAGATCATCGATTGTTGCTGATTTACAAAAACCTTTTTCATCTTCGTATTTTCTTTTTTTGTCTCTCCATCCGTGATAAGTTCTTGTAATTTTGTCCAAGTCTTCATCAGATAGTTCGCGATGAGTGCGGTCAATCAAATGACCCATCTCACTCGCGTCGATGAACAATATTTCACCGGTGCGTTTGCGATCACCATTGCCCGTACGTTTACGAGAGAGAAACCACAGGCAAGCCGGGATGCCGGTGTTGTAAAAAAGTTGTTTGGGTAGCGCCACTATACAGTCCACCAGATCAGTCTCAATCATCCGCTGACGGATTTCGCCTTCGCCGGAGGTATTTGATGCCAGCGAACCATTGGACAACACCAATCCCAACACTCCTTTGGGAGAAAGGTGATAAATCATGTGTTGCATCCAGGCGTAGTTGGCCCCATTCTTCGGTGGTAAACCATATTTCCAACGCGGGTCACCTTGCAATAATTCCTGCCCCCAATCTTTCTGGTTAAATGGAGGATTGGCAATGATGTAATCTGCTTTCAAATCAGGATGCGCATCTTTCAAAAAAGAACCCTCACTGTTCCAGATCACCTGCGAACCATCGATACCGCGAATTGCTAAGTTCATTCGACATAGTTTATAAGTGGTTTGATTGCTTTCTTGCCCGTAAACCGCGATATCCTGTCGTTTGCCTTGGTGTTCATGCACAAATTTGTCACTCATTACAAACATCCCACCTGATCCGCAACAAGGGTCATACACTCGTCCAGAGTATGGTTCGATCATTTCTACCAACAATTTGACGATTGATTTGGGGGTGTAGAATTGTCCACCTTTCTTGCCTTCCGCGCTGGCAAATTCTCCTAGAAAATATTCATAAACTCGTCCGAGGATATCTTTGGATTTGTCCGCTTCGCGACCGAGCGCGATGTCACTAATCAGATCAATCAATCCTCCAAGTGCTGCTTTGTCCAGATTCGGTTTGGCGAAAACTTTGGGCAAGATGCCTTTGAGTGTCGGATTTTCTTTTTCGATTGCCTCCATTGCATCGTCCAAATCTTTGCCGATAGATGGCAGTTTCGCATTGGCATGTAAATTAGACCAGCGAGTGCTCTTTGGAACCCAGAAAACATTTTTAGCTTTGTATTCATCTTTATCTTCTGCATCTGACAGCTTATCCGCATCTAGCTTTTGATGTAATTCCATAAATGAATCAGAAATATATTTTAAAAATATCAAACCGAGTACGACGTTTTTGTATTCGGCAGCGTCGATGTTTTTGCGCAGTTTGTCGGCTGCTTTGAAAAGTTGCTGCTCGAAATTTGGTTGGTTATTGGTTTCTTTGTTTGACATATTGATAATATTTTATACAGACAAAATTTTTTTCTAAATCTAGTTCTTTTTCCCATTATCCCCCCGCCTATCTCTAATATTATTTAATCCGCCTTAAGAAAATATTAAGAAATTATAAATTCCATAAAAAAATTGACAATTACCCATGGAATTCGCTACAATAGGGTTAATCATAAGGGAGAAAACGAGCCTCCAACTACGTGTTGGATGAGTGCACGCCTCCCTCTTTCTTTTGTAGCTTGCTTTTGTCATCTTCCAGATATTTCTTGAATTTGTCAAATGGTTGTAGCAAGGTTGAGCAAGTTTTTCTGTTGGGAATAATAATTTTCAGCAGTTTTTTCTTTTTTTGCAAATATTCATACAAGCAGTGAAAGTCACCATCACCGGAAACAAAGACGGCTTTGTCAAAATGATTGTATTCTATCGCCGCTGAGTACAGGACCAATTCTGCATCAACATTGCCTTTTGGTTTACCCAGGTTGTCTTTGATGGTTGGCTTGAAGACAAGCTGGTATCCAAATTTTTCCAGTTTTTTGTAAAGTTTTTTGTTGTCTTCGATATAGCCGATAAACAAAAAGGCCTTGGATACCCGAAATTTGTGCTTGAGATATATCCTGAATTTTTGGAAATCCAGCTTCCAGCCGGAATATATTTTCCGTTTATTTTTGTTGTAGAGATTTTTGCTGGCGCCGAGGTTTAGGTTTTGGCTGTCTAAAAAGGCGTATACTTTTGGTCTTTTGGTTTTTGGTCTTTTGTTGAGTTGTTTTTTGGCTGGTTGTTTTTTGGTTTTTTTCATTTTAAAATATTTTTTAAATAGAAACTTAATTTTTCCTTATCCATCTTATTATATGCTTTTTTGCTGGTTTGATAAAAAGTTTTGTCAAACAAAAAGACTCGCTTCTTCACAACTGAAGCGTTTTTTGTGGTGATTATCTCTTTGGATGATACTTATTTGGATTTGTTTTTGCGGCGGAAATCGCGCAGACGGTCGACTTCTTTGAGGGATTGCTTGCGGAGACGGATATGTTTGGGGGTGACTTCCAGATACTCGTCGTCGCCGATAATTTCCAGTCCTCGTTCCAGCGTCAATTTGACGGGAGGTACGAGATGAATGGCTTCATCGGAGCCGGCGGCGCGAATATTGGTAAGTTGTTTGCCTTTGATGGGATTGACGGCCATATCGATGCCTTTACTGATATTGCCGATGATCATGCCCTCGTAGACTTCGGTGTTGGCGTCAATATACAGCTGGCCGCGATTTTGCAGATTCCAAAGCGAGAAAGCCAGAGCTTTGCCATTGGCCATGGAAACCATGGAACCAACCGGTCTTTTGGATATCTCAGCGCAATGTGGCTTGAAACCGATTACGCGACTGCTCAAGATGCCTTCGCCTCGGGTGTCGATCATAAAATCGCCACGATATCCAAGCAGGCCGCGGGTGGGGATTTCAAAGATCAGCCTAGTCTGTTGGCCTTCGTTTTTCATTTCGATAATCGTCCCTTTACGCTGGGACAGCTTCTCGATGACGGCGCCGGCGGACTGGTTGGGAACGTCGATGGTTACTTCTTCATATGGTTCGAGTTTTTGGCCGTCTTCTTCTTTGATGATAACTTTGGGCTGGGAAACCTGGACCTCATAGCCCTCGCGGCGCATATTTTCGAGCAAAATACCGATATGCAGTTCGCCTCGGCCGTATACTTTGTAAAAAGCGCTGGCGGAGAAATAAATCTTGAGCCCGACGTTGATTTCCAGTTCTTTTTGCAGCCTTTCTTTGAGCTGGCGATTGGTCACCCACCGGCCGTCGCGGCCGGCGAAAGGAGAGTCGTTGACCAAAAAATTCAGGCAGATGGTCGGCTCGTCGATTTTGATAGCCGGCAGTGTTTCTTGATCGCCGGTGGCACAAATAGTGTCACCAATATAGATATCCGGCAGACCGGCAATCAGGACAATGTCACCGGCCGGAGCGTCGGTAACTTCTTGCTGTTTGGTGCCACGGTAGGTAAAAAGTTTGACAATTTTGCCGGAGACGATAGTGCCATCGGTTTTTTTGACAGTAACGTTTTGACCGGTGGAGATTTGACCTTCATAGATGCGGGCCACAGCTAAACGGCCAAGAAAATTGTCATAGCCGAGGTTGAAAGGTTGCGCTAGCAGCGGTTTGTCGACGCTGGCGGTGACCGGTGGGACTTTGGCGATGATCATGTCCAGCAACGGGGTCAGATCTTGGCTGTCATCGTTCAAACTGTTTTTGGCGATGCCGTCGCGGCTGATGGCATAGATCACCGGGAAATCGAGCTGCTCATCGTTGGCGCCCAAGTCATAGAAAAGATCAAAGACCATTTCATGGACGATATCGGGCCGGGCGGCGGGTTTGTCGATTTTGTTGATGACTACTATTGGTTTGAGACCCAATTCCAGGGATTTTTTGAGCACAAATTTGGTCTGGGGCATCGGACCTTCCTGGGCGTCAACCACCAAAACCACCGAATCAATCGAACGTAATACCCGCTCAACTTCACTGCCGAAATCGGCGTGCCCGGGAGTATCGACGATATTGATCTTGGTGTCCTGATAGAAAACGGAAGTGTTTTTGGAATAAATGGTTATCCCCCGCTCTTGCTCCAGAGCGTTGGTGTCCATGGTGTCGCCTTCTTTGGACATGCCGGTTTGACGCATGATAGCGTCTGTCAGTGTGGTTTTGCCGTGATCCACATGGGCGATGATGGCGATATTTCGGATTTCCATGATATAAAACAAAAAATCTGTTTTACAAATTGAAAAAACAGATGTAATTAATCGATTTGGTTATTTATTTATATACTATATGACTGCAAAAGTAAACTCTGGTCATTGCCAAGGTTGGACTTTCGACATTTGGCTTTCCTACTATATAATGTATATGTATGAGTTGTGTGAATTATTTTTGATCCGATTGATTTTTTG
>JAHJAL010000111.1 GCA_018814055.1 Patescibacteria group bacterium | reverse complement strand
AGAATGTTTTAGAATGTTTTCTCACGCCTTCCCCCATTTCCCATCATACAATATTAAAACTATCGCTCCTACCCCAATCACTACAAATATCATACTGAACGCAAATCCCAGATAAGGTATCAGCACAATAATTTCATATACCACCAGACCTACCCCCAAAGACAACAACAAATCGACAAATTTTTTGGTCTTTCTCGACAACAGGGCCGATCCCACTGCCAATGCCGCCACAATCTTGGCCAGATAAATCACTATCAAATACAAGGCCAGTAATATCAGCGCCAGTGGTATGCCGATCACCGTTATCAACATCACCACCAACAAAACCGGAAATACAATCAATACCACTAAACCGGCCAGAAAACTCCAGCCCATTTTCTTCATAAAAATTTTGACCGTCCCGTCGGCCAAACCGGGTACAACCAATACCAACACCAAGCCCACCACAAACAGCATCAAAAGACCCACCACAAAATCAGAAATACCCGCTATCCATGTCAATCCCCTGGTATTCACTTCTGATACATCCGCCTCTTGCATTTCCTGCCAATCTATCTGGCCACCGATTTGCCCGGGAACGATGTTTTGCAACTGTTCTTTGGAAGTATACGAAAAATTACCGCCAATTTTGGAAAGTGGCGACATACTGACATCCTCCGCGTCCACCGTCACATCCCCCCGAAATTCTCCATCCAGCACCACCCTGGCGCCGGTCACCCATAAATTCCCGTTCACGTCTCCCCTTACCTCCACATTGGCACCGGCAATATACGCATCCCCCTCAACCAACACCCCATCTTCCAATTCAACATTTGCCCCGGCCATCATGAAATTTCCACCCACATCCGCACTCACCCGCACATTGGCCCCCGCCACCCGTAAATTGTCTTCCACTCTTCCCGCCACATCTACCTGACTACCCGCCGCGTTCAAATCATCCCCATAGGTACCGGACAAATCCAGCATACTCCCCGCCACAAATGTATCTCCCATCACTTCAATATTTCCCTCCACCATCGCTCCCCCCACCATCAAATCATCCACAAACCTGTCAGTCCCCAGATCCACCTCTTCGCCACCCCGAAAATCAATCTGCGCCAAAGAGATGGAAGGCCACAGGAGCAATAACAGCATTAATGGCACTTGAATAAATTTTAGTAGTTTTTTCATAATATATTTAAAAAACATTGATAAACATTTCTGGCCGTAAATGTTTTTGAATATTTTTGGATGTTTCTGGATGTTTTCGGATGTTTACACTTATATATTACCAGATTATCCAGATTTTGATAAAGTATCACAAAAAAACCATCGCCGATCAGGACGATGGTCAAACTTTTTTCCTCACCAAAAAAACTCACCGATCGTTACGATCTTTTATCATTGCCTCCTCTCTCTATAACCTCTTTAATCAAAACCAGGCTGTCTTTCAATGGTAAATCCGTATTTTTCGAGATTTTTTTGATTTCTTCTTTGGTAACGCCATCTTCCCACAACATGTAATGCCTTCGAGGAGTATAGTATTCACTGTGATGCACCGGCTCCATCTCATGATTCATCCAGTCACGGACACACCTGTCCGAAGCAACATCTTTACGCTCTTTCACCGGTTCATAAACCCTCTTATCCATTTTATCCGATTTATCTGATTTATCAAACGGAGCCAGCATCTTCAATAATTTATCATCTTCAAGCTCTTTCTTCCTTCTTTGAATAGGAAACCTTTTTGGCTTACCAATTTCATCAAACATGCTACACATATTTCACACTTTTTTAGTAAATAAATTTATCCACACAATAACAAAATATAACCATTCTGTCAATCAGATAACCCGCCACTATTACTCCAATCCCAACACCCTCTTCAGATAATCTAATTTTTCTTCTTTTGTCATCAGATCATTCACCTCTACACCCCAATCCTTTGGTTGACAAGAAACCACCCTCCACCCACCCACTACATTCTCACATCTTAAACATTTGTATCCCAATCTACCACACCCACCCCCTCACCATCAAGTTTCCCGCACCACCCCAACATATTATCCCCACGCAAAAAAGCATTGTGCGTTTTTCGTTTTATGGTATCGTAAATCTTGTAAATAAAAAGAAAAAGAAAGGTTTTCTCTTTTTGACAAGAGAGAAATTTTTACCCGAAAGGGGGTGAAAAATATTTCCAAATTCAGTCTGCTTTCTCTAATTCTGGCAGTAACTGGACTCATTATCGCGATAGTCGGTTGTGGGGGAGGTGGAAACGGCAGCGATGCTGTTCTAAGTCCTTCCACGGCCGATATTAGCTTTGAAAAACAGTTGGAATTTCAGAATATGGGATCTGGGTACTTTACAATTCGAGTACCTAAACCAAAAGATCCCAACGATGTAGATTCTTCTGACGAAGAAAACTCTTCAGATGAAGAATTTATACTCAAAGTAGTCAAAGAAGGAGAAACAGAAACGGACGGAGACACAGTGGTCGGTGTCCCTTATGATAAGGTCGTAGAGCTAAACCTCTATAAAAACAAAAATCATAAGGACACAAACCCAGAGGTCCCGTCCAACAGGGATTATTATTATTTTCAGTCACCATTTACTGAAATCTAATAATCTAATCCCTGATCTGTTTTTCCTTTTCCCCTCTCCCGTTCTCTCTCTTGGCATATTTGGGCAGTCACAAAGACTGCCCATTTTTCTTAAGCCAAAATTAATCCCACTTTGCTAATATCTATCTACATATATTAAATGTTAAAATAAAAACATGAACCAACCAATCGACAACAATCAACTCGCCGACTTGATCAAACAGTCCCATCATCAACTCGATGGTAAAATCGGCCAGCTCGATGATAAAATCGACCAGCTCGCCCGAGCTACCGCCGATGGCTTCAAAGACGTCTACACCAAAATCGACCGCAACTATCAAGAAATAGTCAAAATCAAACAAGACATGGACGATTATCAAGTCAGCAAATCAAACCATGTCTCCCGATTTGAACACAACCGCCTGGCCGAGGAAGTGACAGCGTTGAAAAATAAATAAGTATATCCCTCCTTCAATTATTTTAATCTTTTGTTAATTATTTATGTGCTAATATAAAAACAATATATGTTAAACAATTCAATGAGCAAAAAAATATATCTAAAAAATCTTGTCTGGAAGGAAGGTAAATTTTATGTCGCCCAATGTCTCAATGTAGAAGTATCCAGTTTTGGCAATACCAAAAAAGAAGCTTTGGCCAACCTGCAAGAAGCCCTGGAACTATACTTTGAAGACACCCCCAAACCGGAATTCACCAAGATCGAAAGACCTCAAGTAATTCCCCTGTCGCTCAATCATGCCTAAACTATATTCATCCAAACACACTATCAAAATTCTCCTCAAAAACGACTTTGTCAAAATATCCCAAAGAGGGGGCCATATCAAGTTCGCCAAAAAACATAAACGCAAAACAATCACTGTCATCGTTCCCGACAACAAAAAACAAATACCAATTGGCACTTTCCACTCCATTCTACGACAATCAGAATTAACCAAAAAACATTTCAAAAAGTAAAGACTGTTCAGTAAAACAGTTTTTTTATTTACCAAAGCGGACACACATGTCCGCCCTTCCCTATTTCCTATTCTCCCATTCACCTATCTCCTTCCCCCAAAAACCCTTGCACCCTCCCCTACCATATGCTACATTTCGCCCGTGACCTTTGATAAGCGTATTTCTCGCTTTCCAAAAAACCTTTCACTCCTGACAATCAAGCCAATCCGTAGTACAATAAAGGTGGAGAACTACGCGCACTTTAACAAGCTATCGACAAGGAAACATGAGTAGGAAGGAAAAAATTACTAATTACTAATGACTAATTACTAGAAACACATCCACCACACATTATTAATCATAATTAGTCAAAAACAGATATCTATCTAATCAAACACTATACCGCGCTTTGCGGTCTAGTAATTAGTAATTAGTAATTACCTCCTCCTCCCCACTCCTGTTTCCTTGTCACAAAAAAAGTGTCAAAGGAAACAAATTTTTTATGTAAATTTAATTTTTTTTAAAAATAAATTTT
>JAHJAL010000110.1 GCA_018814055.1 Patescibacteria group bacterium | reverse complement strand
GGGAGAAAAAATCGGAAGATTTCTGCTGGGCAAGAAACTGGTTTTTTGTTTGGAGGGGGATTTGGGAAGCGGCAAGACGACGTTTGTCAAAGGAGTGGCTAGGGGTCTGGGAATATCCGAGGAGGTCAGAAGTCCCACTTTTGTGATGCTGAAAGAATACGGGGCGGGAGATGAAAAGTTGGTGCACGTGGATGCGTACCGTCTGGGGGATGATTTTGAGGATATTGGTTTGGATGATTATTTCGATCAAGCGATAGTGATGATAGAGTGGGCGAACAATATTGGCGGGTTGTTGCCAGAGGGTACAGTGAAGGTTGGTTTTGAACATCTGTCGGAGAATGAAAGACAATTGTGTTTTTGGGTAGTGGATTCAAATATGTTTAATAATATTAAGGGTGTGGTAACAAATGGGTAAATTAATATTGGGGGGTTACTTGGGACAGGCAATTGTACATTTGGCGGTGGTAAGTGATAGTGGTGGCAGTAGTGATGCATGGCCGGCTTTGTTGATAGCGGCGCCATTTCTTTTGGTGTGGGCGGTGTGGATGTTGTTTATCTTTTTGTGGTGGATTTTTATATTTGTAGTGGTGGTGGGAGGATCAATATTGTGGGTAGTGATGTTGATTGATGTAGTCAGTCGGGATTTCAAAAGAAGTGAAGATAAGACGATGTGGTTGTTGATAGTCTGTTTGACGGGGGTGGTGGGAGCGTTAATTTATTATTTTATGGTAAAAAGAAAAGAATAAAATGGTGGTATTGGGAATAGATACATCAACAAATATTAGTAGTATTGCGTGGGGTAAATATTCACAGGTATGGGAGGGGGGTAGAAATCAGTCAAAAGATTTATTACCGAAGATTGAGAAGTTGAGGAAAAAAACCGGCGGTTTGTGGCGGGATTTGACCGGAGTGGTGGTGATAAATGGTCCGGGTTCGTATACGGGAATTCGGATTGGAGTAAGTGTGGCCAATACGGTTGGTATGTTGATGGATGTGCCGGTGAAGGGAGTGGATGGGTTGGCAGGGCAGGTGAATTTAATTACGAAGCGAATTACAGGTAATATAATTAGTTTAATTGGAGCCGGTAGTCAGAGAGTGTACGCGAGAACTTACAAGGTTGATGGAAAAGAAATTAAGCCGATGGATGATTATTATGTGGGAGATTTGGGTGAATACACGGATAATAAAGATAAAAGTAGTTGGATGGTAGTGGATGGGGAGGAGGAAATTGTAAATTGGTTGAAATCGAGTGGGTGGGTAAATATGATTGAGGTTAATACTGATATGCAAGGTGGAAGAGCCAAGAAGGCGGTGGAATTGTGCGATAGATTGGGAGAGGTAAAAAATGATGTAGTTGTTCCGATGTATTTGAGGGGGCCGATCAAAAAATAATATTTTAATATAAAAGTTATGAGATTATTGATTGTGGAAGATGATTTGGAGATTAGTGATTATCTCAAATCAGCTTTGAAGGCGGAATGTATTGAATGCGATACGACTGATGATGGACAAAAAGGTTTGGAATTGGCGCGGGAAAATGATTATGATTTGATTATTTTGGATCTGATTTTGCCCAGGTTGCGGGGTGATAAATTGTGTCGGATTTTACGAGAGGAAGATGATCCTACGCCCATAATGGTTATATCAGTGGAGAAGGAAGTAGATGACAGGGTGGAGTTGTTGAATATTGGGGCTGATGATTATCTCACTAAGCCGTTTTCTTTGGAGGAATTTTTAGCACGGGTTAATGCCTTGACCAGGCGACCAAAGGAGTTGAAAGATGAAATAATCAGGATTGATGGAATCGAGATTGATGTAAAACGCAATTGCGTGTCGGTGGGTGGTCAGGAGATAGTGTTGACAAACAAGGAGTTCGCTTTGTTGGAATACATGGCTAGGAATCATGGCCTGGTGTTATCAAAGAGTAGAATAGTGGAGAACGTGTGGGATATGAACGCGGATTTGTTTTCGAATTCGATCGAGGTGCACGTGTTTAATTTGAGAAAAAAGTTGAAAAAGAGGGGTATTGATAATGTCATTCACACAGTGGCAAACCGAGGATACAAGATGGAATTAATAATAAATTAATACTGTCTTAAGTTAAAATTAATTTCTTATTGTTAAGGTTGAACTGATGGGTCGGAGTCAATGTTTTTATTGGTATAAATAAAGGAGAGTCAAGAATATGAAAAAGATGATGAGAAAATTACTGACTAGTAAGAAGTCACGGAGTAAAAAGAGCATGAAGAAGATCGGGGCCAGGTTGGGTGTGGATGAATACGATTACTGGCTAAGTTAGGAGTCGCAAGCCGGAAATATATGGCATTTTACAATAGAATGCCATATATTTATGATTAGAGTATGTATACTGGTGGTTTTTTTGACAAATTAGTGTCGTATTATTCTAATGATCGTCATATTGAACGCCGGTCGGTAGTTTTGAATGTGATGTTATTGGGGGCGGGACTGATTTCTTTTCTAGCATTTGCTTTGACATTGGAACGGTTTGTGCGTTTGGGTAATGAGTATCAGGGGGAATCACCGTGGTTGTTGGCGGGGATTTTGGTGGTGTTTGTGTTTTTGTACTGGTTGTCCAAAATAGGCAAGATTGGCTTGGTTTCCGTCTTGTTTTTTGTAATGTTTTTGGTGATTGCGACATTGGTAGAAATGAAAGCAGGAGTGCAAAATCCGATGGGATTGTTGTTGTTTGCTTTTGTGATTATACTGTCAGGTATTTTATTTGATAGTCGATTTTTGTTGTGGATTTTTCTGTTGATTTTTGGGGATTTGTTTTTGATATCTTATTTGCAGATTGAGGGATTTACGGAGCCATATTTGAAGTGGCGGTTGACTAAATTTGATTATGAGATTGCGGTTGGCTATTTGATTTTTCCGATTATTATCGCTTTGGTTTCCTGGTTGTATAATCGGGAGATTTTCAAAGCTTTGTCGAAGGCGGAGAAATCAGAACAGGAACTCAAAAAAGAAAGGGATTTGTTGGAAGTGAGAGTGGAGCAGCGAACGAAGGAGTTGAAAAAATCTCAAATGGAAAAAATTGCCCAGTTATCTAATTTTGCGGAATATGGTAAGAGTGTGGTGGGAATTCTGCACGATCTGGTAAATCCGGTAACAGCGATTTCTTTGAATCTGGATCATATTGACAAGATGAAAAATAGAGAGAGAAAAATCAAGGAAATAATGCAGTATTCGAAACGAGCATTGAGCGCGGCAAATAAATTGGAGACTTTTATTAGTTCGTTCAAAAACAAAATTGGCTGTCGAAGAGAACAGGAATGGTTTGAGGTGGATAAAGAGATGAGGGAAGTTTTGAAGTTTTTTTCATATAAAGTAAAAAGAAATGATATTGAAGTAGAATTAATAATTGAACCTGATTTGAAAATATATGGTGATTTAGTTCATTTTGATCAGGTAGTGAGTAATTTATTTTCCAATTCAATCGAGTCGTACGAGGGGATAAAGCGGGAAGAAAAGAAGATTTTGGTGATTGCCGGTAAATTCAATAATAATATTTTATTTGTTTGGCAGGATTATGGTTGTGGGATTGCAGATGAGAATATCAAAAAGATTTTTGACCCATTTTTTACGTCCAAAGGAGAAAATAAAAATATCGGGATGGGGTTGGCGATAGTAAGAAATATTATTGAGGATGATTTTGGTGGGACAATAAATGTTGATAGCCAGTTAAATAAGGGGACTACTTTTTATATTTCCTTGCCTCGAAAGTTACGCAAAAAATAATAATGGAAGAGTTAATAGACAAAGGCCTGAAAAACATAGGCAAAAAGCAAAGAGGAAACGGTAGTTTTGCGGTGTTTTCGTCCAGCAAGATTGATGATTTTGCCGGATCGAGGTGTTATGATACAACTTTTGCCAATGCTTTGTTACTCATGATTTTGGATGGAGTGTCGGGTGGACAGGTTGAATATATCAAGCGGGGATTGAGCAGATACTTGGTGGGTCAGAAATTTGATAACTGGCAGTTTAATTATTGGGATAGGAAATCGAAAGAGTATCAAAGCCACCGGGTGCCCAATGATCTGGATGATACGTTTGTGGTACTGGCAGCGTTGCAGTTGTGTGACAAAAATATTTTTAAACCAGGAGATTTTGCGCAGATTACCAATATATTGGTGATGGCAGAACAAAAGGAAGGTGGTCCCTATCGGACTTGGTTGGTACCACAGGATTTCGACCAGAAATGGCTGGATGTGGATGTCGCGGTCAATGCTAATGTGGCTTTTTGGTTAAAGATCAACGAGATAACTCTACCTAATTTGATGGAGTTTTTTGAAGATAAAATAAAAAATAAGGATCTGGGTTCAAAGTATTATCCGAGTTATTTCCCGGTAATCTATTATCTATCACGGTTTTATGACGGCAGGTATCAAAATATACTGATTGATTGGTTATTTGATAATCGGACAAGGGATGGCGGGTGGGGGAATGAATTGGTTACGGCGTTGGCGATTACAGCGTTGTTGAATATGGGGGTGAGACGAGATGAATTGCGAATAAGCGGAAAGTGGTTGGTGGGAAGACAGAATCGGGGTTGGTGGCCGGCAGTGGGATTTTGTTTGGATCCGGCGCTGGAGAAGAGGAAGTATTATGCGGGGTCTGATGTGTTGACTACGGCGTTTTGTTTGGAAGCTTTGAGTAAATTGCGAATGACGAATGACGAATTACGAAAAAAGTCGAAATTTATAATACTACGAAATAATGTACAAAATTCAGGAAAGAATAAGTATGCTGATTTTTATAAAAATGTAGTTGATGATATTAGGCGGGATTTTGGGAAACTAGGTGAGGGTTTGAGAGAGGATTGTGTGAGATTTTTGGATGAAATGGTAAAGAAGGATGAGGATATGGAGATTGGGTTGTTGCCAAAGGTGGTGGCGGATTCGTTGGTAAAGAAAGTAGATAAGAAGTTTATTGGTGAAGTTTGTCGAGGTAGTATATATGGTTGGATGGCGTATACGTTATATGATAATTATCTTGATTACGAGGTAGAAAGTTGGATGTTGCCGGTGGCGAATATTTGTTTTTTGAAATTACACAGGGTATATAGTGATTTGGGTAGTGAAAAGTTGTTACAAATGCATAGTGATTTGATAATCAGGATGGAAGCGGCCAATAGTTGGGAGGTGAATAATTGTCGGATTGATATTGGTAAGAGAATATACAAAAAAGATCTTCCCCACTTTGGGGATTTGGGAGTGATAGCGGATAAGTCAATTGGCCATGGACTGGGGCCTCTGGTGGTGGTGGCTGGAGCGGGAGGGAGTCCGGCGGATGTGAGAAATTTTTTGAAATTTTTCCAATTATATTTGGTGGCTCGGCAGCTCAATGATGACGCTCATGATTGGGTAGATGATTTGAGAAATGGACATATCAATGCGGCAGGAGCGATTGGTCTTGAGAAGTGGTTTGGGGTAAGAAAACTGAGAAAAAGTTTTGATTTGAAGAAGGATTTGGGTGATTTGGAAGTGGTTTTTTGGGAGAAATCGATCAATAAAATTTCAGAGAAAATATGGTGGACAACCGGGGAGGCAAAAAAAGTAATCAAAAAAGTAAAAGTAATCGGTTTTTTTGATTTTTATTTGAGTAGATTAACTCGGTTGGATCGGGCGGCCGAGCGGGCGGTGGAGGAGGCGGCGGGGGTAAAAGAGTTTATAAATAATTACTAATTTGTATTTTTTGAATATTTTATTTGTTTTATTGCTTCGTATAATATTATTCCGGTAGATACAGATAGATTTAATGAATCGGCGATGCCGCGCATGGGTATTTTTATTTTGTAATCAGCGTTTTTTAGCCACTTGGATGATAGTCCTTGATCTTCACGGCCGGCGGTGATGGCAATGGGTTGATTGTAGTTGAAATTATAGTACAGTTTTTTTGCATCGGGGGTGGTGGCGATTATTTTTATTTTGTTGGTTTTCAATATTTTGATAGTATTTTTGGTATCGGATAGGAAGATTGGTCGGGAGAAGAAGGTGCCACACGCGGCGCGAATGACATTGGGATTGTATAAATCGACATTGGGATCGGTGATTATTATTGAATCTACTCCGACAGCGTCAGCAGTACGCAAGAGGGCACCGACGTTACCGGGTTTTTCGGGTGACTCTATAATTAGAATAAATGGTTTTTTTCTAAATTTTATATGATCAATATTGATATCTGGTTGTTTGAAGATGGCTAGAAAGCCAGTGGGATTTTGACGGTACGTTATTTTTTGAAATAGTTTTGATTGGAGGGTGCAGTTGTTAGTGGTAATATTGAGACGAGAACGATTTTTGTCTGAGATGATAAGTGAAGTTATTTCGAGGGAATTTGTTATGGCTCTGGTTATTTCTCTTTTTCCTTCAATGAGGAATAGTTTCTGTTTGGCACGTTCTTTCTTTTTGTATAGTTTTTTGATCTGTTTGATGATGGGATTTTGAGGGCTGGATATTGTTTTAGAATTCATGTTTTGAATATAAGTAAATGTATAGGACTATTGTATGAAATTTGATGAGAATGGGAAAGGGAGAAGGGAAGAATATAATGGTACTGGGCATGCCAATAAATTGTCAAAGTTTACGCAAGACCATTGTACTATGTTGTTGAAAAAAATGATCCAGCTTCTTTGTAATATTGGTGATTTAATGAAAAAGTCTCAGTATGAATATGTGTCTGGAGGTTATGAAAAAATGAAGGAGGATATAGGTGAAGATATTGAGAAGATGAATGGTTTTATCCGTTTGATTTATAAGTTACTGGATGGCGAGATTGATGAAGATGAATTAAGAAAGAAAATGAAGGATGAGACTGGTTTGGATTTTTCAACTATCTTTCGAGAGAAGTGTTTAGAAGATAATCAAAAAGGACTTAAGGAGATTGATATAATTGTGGAAGGAGATCTATGGGTGTTGCAAGGTGAAGTTTTGAATGCGTTAAAGTGTATGAAGGAGCAAGAATCAATTTATGTTTCATTTAATTATCAATATGTGTGTTTCAAGGTTTTAAATGAGAAAGACCAGGTTGTGCTAGGTCGTTTGCTTGAAATAGTTGGAGATTCAATGAATAACAAAATTAGTAGCCCTGAGTTTTTAAAGAATGTTAATGAAATATGTGGATTTGGATCTTTATTTTTCCTCAAGTCAATAGGATGTAATTTTCGATATAAAGAAATTAACTTATTGGGTGGTTGTGAGAGAAAAGTTATGTCATTTGGGTATATACAAAATCTAAGAGGGTATGAGAAGATGTTGGTGGGGCATGAAAAGGGAGTTCTTTTTTATGATCCTTTACTTGATAAGTCAGAGGAGTTTGCTGTTGATAATAGGGTTAAGTCAGTGTTCCTAATTGGTAGTGATAAGTTTGTAGCTTTGGGCAAAAACGGTAATTTTGATATGACTGAGTACATGAAATTGGCTGGAAAGTGGGTTAGTAGTAAATGGAAGAATGTTGGGGAGGTGGAGGCAGTGACTCCCTTAAGTAATGGATCGTCATATCGGATTTTCTATCTTAATGGATCAGTGAATAAATTGAGGAAGGGTGTATTAAATAGGCATATGAATTGCCTAGAAATTAACTTATTCCAACAGGCACTTACAGACATTGTTAAGGTGAAAAATAGTAAAGAAGATATTGAAAAAAATAAAGTGTTAAATAGTATTGACTTAGATTTTTTATCAAATAGAAAAGCCAAGTGCATGGATTGTTTGGAGGTGGATAGGAGTACTGATTATATAGTTTATGGGTTTTCTTCTGGTGAAGTATTGATATTTAGCCATGAGTTTGGAGGTTGGCGTTTAGAGAGAGTTAGTCGATTTGATGGAATTGGGGATGTAAATTGTGTGTGTTTAGGATATGCTGAAGACTACTATGTTTTAGCAGGTGGGTTGAAAGGTGGATTGGCGGTGTGTAGGGGCATAATCATGAAAAATGGAGAAGTAGAATGGATTCACGAAAATATGGGCAAGCATGATAGGCCTGTGAGCAAGGTATGTTTTCGGGAGAACGAAGGTAAAATTATGATTGCGTCGGCTGATACGGGGGGAGATATAAAATTCTGGCGAAAAGATAAAATAAAGGATATTTGGCAGAGTGAATTGGTGGGTAATCATAATCGTATAGTTGAATTGGGTATAAAAAAATGTGCTGATATATATTCTGTTGATGTTGAGGGAAGAGTTAGAACTTATTCTAAGTGTGAAGTGCTATGAAAATAGGCTTGGTAGGACTTCCCAACGTAGGGAAGTCGACGCTGTTTAAGGCG
>JAHJAL010000109.1 GCA_018814055.1 Patescibacteria group bacterium | reverse complement strand
TTTTTTCATAGAGTTTATTTGTATACTTGATATTATTTGGGGGGAGTGGGAAATTTATCTGGTGACTGCTTTAATAATAGCAAACTTTATTTACTATTAATAAATTATTGGTGTTTGTGTGAATTGCTATTTGTCTTTATGAATTTGGTATTGGTATTTTTTTGTTGATTTTTTAGAATTTGTGGAACGCTATTTGATATAATGGTTGTGGGTATTTTTTTTATAAAAATATATGGAGGAAAAATGTTAAAAGAATTAATTGATGGTACCAAGAATGCTATCATTGCAGCGGTGAAGGGGGTGGATGATGTGCTAACCGCATTGCGGGGGGCGGTTAAGAACCAAGTGATTGGGGCGGCCAAAGATGTAGGGGATATTGCGACTGGGGGGATGGATTCGGTGGTAGCAATTGTTACGGGAGGAATGAGTAGTGTGGGTGAGATCGGAGTCTCGGTGGTAGAGGTTTCGAAGAATACGGTTCATGCGGCGGTAATGGGAGTTTCAGAAGTAGGTGGTGATGTTTTGATGGCGATACAAAAAGCGGCCAGTGGCGCGGTCAAGGGCACTGCGGAGCTGGGCCGTGATGTAGGAGAGGCAGCAGTGGGAGCGGTTGAAGGTTCGATTAAAGCGGCTGAGTCAATCGGTGTAGATACGATTGAAGCTACGCAAGCGGCGGTAGTAGGCGCGGTGAAGGCAGCTGATGAGATTGGTGACGAAGCTGGCTCATCCGTGCGCGATGCTTTGCTGGCAGCGGCTTCACTGCCAAAAGATGTGGTGAAAAGCGCTATCAAAGGGACAAAAAAGTAGGAATTTTGAATTTTTTTGACAACACCCATCTTTGCATGGTGGGTGTTGTTTTTGCTATTTTTATGAGTAGTATTTTATTGAGTTGCTATAATGTAGTTATAAGTATTAATTATTCAAAATAGATGAAAAAGGCAGAGGTCAAAAATGTAGTGAAAAATGTAAATGTTGTGCATAGGAGAAAAATCTCAGCGGTAGATCGTTTTGCGGAGAAATTCACTGGTTTGGTGGGGAGTTGGTCTTTTATTGTTGTCTTTGTTTTGTTTAATACACTCTGGTTGTTGCTTAATACTTATTATTTATTGTTTGTTCCATTTGATCCTTATCCATTTATCTTTTTGAATCTGGTGTTGGCGTTTTTGGCTGCTTTACAGGCGCCGATAATATTGATAAATCAGAGTCGCCAGGAGAAAAAAGATCGTATTCGGGCAGAAAATGATTATCGGGTTGATTTGCATTCGGCAGAGAAATTGGAGGAGATTAGTAAGTGTTTGGAGAGAATGGAAAGGAAGATTGAGAGAACAAAATAAGATATTGGAGTTTTATCTAATTTTAATAAAGTATTTATTATGATAGGGCTATTGGGATGTTTTATATTAATAATTAATTGAGGGTGAATTCTATGAGAAGGTTATTGATTGTGTTTTTGTGTTTATTGATGGTGTCCGGGTTACCGGTTGTAAAAGCCGTCCAGGAGGAAAACAATGAGACGATGGAAGAGTTTCCAGATGAAAGTGTGCTGGGGGATGATTTGGAGGAGGATGTGGTAGTTGAAGATGAGAGGGTAGGTGAGGAAGAAGGTGTTGGTGTGGATGACGAGGAAATTGGCGGCGGTGGTGAAGGAGAGGATGTTGTTGAGGAAGCGAGGGGTTTGGACGAGGGAGTGATAGTGGATGAAACGGAAGAAGGGGAGGAAATAACTGTGAACGGAGACGGGGTAATTGAGATTGTTAACGAGGATGGGGAAGTGGTGGTAATATCGGAGGAAGAGGTAGAAGTAATTGGTGACGTGGATGTTGATATTGATGAAGTAAACATTGGTCCTGGAGGCGTAGAGATAATCAGGGAGAGTACCAGTGAGAGGGGCGGGTCGAATTATTTGTTGAAGAAAATTACCAATAAGGAAATTATTGTAGCGGATGGAGAAGAGTACATTACGATAAAGGTGGGCAAGGAAGGATTGTCGACGACTGATTCAGATAAAAAAATTGTAGTTGAGTATGCTGATAGCGGGATTGATGAGACCAAGATAAAGATTGGTGACAAGACAGGGATAATTTATATCAAGACTGACAAGGGAAGTGTTGAATTGAAGGTATTGCCGCATGAGGTAGTAAAGGACGCGCTAAAGGGTAAAAAAACAGAGGTTAATAAAATTAAGTTTAAGTGGAGAGATGATGGTAAGGTGCTATATTATGTGGTTGAAGTTGTGAAGAGCGAGAAGGCACTGGGGTTGTTCCCGGTAAAAATTACTGAATTTAGATATTATGATGTGACTGATGGAAAGTTGGTAAAAACGGAAAAGTCCTGGTGGCAGAAATTTGTTGATTTGATAAGTTTTTAAATGTTAGCTAAAATATTATTTCAAAAAGACTACCGTTGTATATTGGTAGTTTTTTTGTATATGGTGGGTAGAGGTTGGGGTAACTATTCCGTAACTGGTAAGCAGGTTTGAATTTTAGTTTGTTTGTTTATTGGAAAAGGATGTTAGTAAATAAAAAGTTGTTGTTATTTTTTCTATGTAGTACTTGGTTGGTTTAATAATTCGTATGCTTTGATTAGTTCTGTAATTTGTTTATTTGCTTTGTTGTCTTTATTTTTTAGCAAAGAAGCCATACATTCTCCAATATATTTTTTGAGAGTGGTTTTTAGGTCACTTTCTGTGGCGACTTTGATTTGAATTTTGAATAGTTTACTTTTTAGATTTATTTTATTTATGCAATAAGATAGTACTAAATTGTAAATAATTTTATCCGTATCTGATATTTTTTTTGGTAATTCGTTTGTTTTACTATATTTTCCTTGATTCCAAGATTTAATAATATTGTTAAAAATTTCTTTGCATTCAACTTTGGGGGATATAATTTTGATTTTTTCCTTGGTCCCGACATTGCCGTTCTCTTTAATGGAATTATTATTTAGTTGTACTTTAATAGTATCTAATGGGTATTTATCTGGTATAACTTTTGCGTATTTTCGCATTTTATCTGACATATTTTTGGGATTATCTATAAAACAAAAATATTAAATTTAGCTTATCTTAAATGATGTTTATTGTCTAGACAAAGGGGTTAGGGTTGCAAAAGAACCAAGGCTTATTTATGCATATTGCCACGGCGATAAAATTCTACTGCAACTATAAACGGATTCGAATATCGTTTATTGTGGGGAGTCTTTGATTTTTGAGAATGCAGTTTATAACTGTATTTTTGTTGTATACTAGTGAGTAATGATAGAATTGAAATATGGAAAATAAATCAAAGAATATAAAGGTAATTATTATTCATGGCTGGGAAGGTAAACCAAATTCAAATTGGTTTCCTTGGTTGAAGGAAGAGTTGGGGAAAAAGGATCCATATGTACCGATGGAGAGAGGAGAGACAATCAGAGATAAGTTGGGAGCCGGTCATTTTAATGAAT
>JAHJAL010000108.1 GCA_018814055.1 Patescibacteria group bacterium | reverse complement strand
ATAAATAATTTTTAATTAATACAGATTAATTATAACTTACAATAATAATTATAACTTACAATAAATTAAATAATGATTTATGATACTGTCTCAGTCATAGTAGCCGAGTACGAAGCCGGCACAGTCGAAACATCAACAAACAATGATAAATCAGTATCCTGAGTAAATCGCCCCCGACCATTGCCTGTGGTTGCCGTCATCATGGTTGCCGGATCAGACGTACCAGTGTATGTGTGTGCCCCTCCGGCGCTCACTCCGGTCAATGAAGAATTTCCCACCGCGCTCACCGTACCAGGAGTAACGGTCAAATTTGTTATATCAATCGAATTCGATCCGCCATCAGTAAAATCGCTGCAGGTGGCTGTCACACTCCATCCCGGTGCAGTGCTTCGATGATCTGACACCTTGACCTCGCTAATGCTGCCGGTAGAATTTGATCCGGCATCACCGATACTGTTTAGGTTGATAGCCGACATACTGACCGAAGATGACGCCGTCAGTGACAATGTGCCGGCATTTATATCAGCCGATACGGTTGTACTGGCCGCCAACACACCATCATTGGCCACTTTTTGGTTGATATATGCACTTGTCAACCAGGCAGTTAAACCTGTAAAGGCCACCAAAGCCAAAACAGACAGTAACATCTCCTTTTTGTCTTTCATTTTGTCTCCCATTTATTTTTTTTATTTATCGAATTTTTATTTATCGAGGCATTATAACAAACATACAAAACAATGTCAAGATAAATTATCATGCCATATTGATTATTAACCCATGAACAAACTTGTTACAAATTGATCTTGGAAAAAATTTCTTCCAGCATGAGATAATACCCGGCCGCGATAATCCCGACAAACATCGCGACATAATGAATATGCCGATGGTGATCTTGCTCGTGCCACCACTTATACCAGCCAAACGTTTCACGCATATAACAGTGCGTCGGATGTAAAACCCGGCGGACAGAACTTTTACCGTGATGTAGATGTTTGATTATTCTTTTCATAAAATCACCACATCATACACCAAAAAAACGAATTATTCAACCCCAAAATTTCTCTCAAGCAGGGGCCGCATAAGCGCCAAAAACTTTGTGATTTATTTAAACATCATAGATACTGATTATTAATTGCCAAACACTATCATGTGGGCTACAATTATAGCTGCATCATAATTTTTTGCTATAAGCTTTTTTCATGGTCAAAAGAACATATCAACCAAAAAAGAAAAAAAGAGCCCGTACCCATGGCTTCAAAAAACGCATGTCTTCCAATGCCGGTCGCAATGTACTTAAACGCCGCCGCGCCAAGGGCAGGAAAAAACTAACTGTGTAAATTAGAACACCAGAAAAGTCCCAGAGTATAAAAAGTATAAACGAAATTCTCATGCTTTCCCGCCAACACCGGTTAACCTCCAAACAAGACTTTGATAGAATCACCAAAACCGGCCGCAAAGTTTGGGGACAGTATTTGATAGTCAAATATATACCCAGTGCCGAACATAGCAAATTTGGCTTCATCGTATCCACCAAAATCTCCAAAAAAGCTACCCAACGCAACCGGATCAAACGTATTTTACGCGAAAACATCCGACTTCACTTTTTACCGAAGCAAACCAAACACATTGAAGCCGTAGTCATCGCTCAAAAAAAAATTATAGGCAAAAATTCCAGCGAAATAAACCAGGATCTCCAAAGTATTTTTAAACGCATAAACCAATTAGAAACTTGAATAATATCAATCAGGTCATCACCTTTCTACCCTTATTTTTCATCAAAATATACCAAAAAACGATTTCACCTGATCATGGTTGGTTCAAATCGTTATTTCCTCATGGATTCTGCCGTTTTCAACCCTCCTGCTCACAATACGGAATGGATGCTATCGGCAAGCATGGCCTTTTCAAGGGTGGCTTCATGACCACCTGGCGGGTCCTCCGCTGTAACCCTTTTTCCCGCGGAGGCCACGACCCGGTAAAATAAATTAACAATGAATAATTAATAATCAACCATGTGGAACGAACTCCTATACCGTCCCATCTACAACGCCCTAATCATTGTATACAACTTCTTGCCCTACAAAGATGTAGGGTTGGCTATCATTGTCCTGACACTATTAATTAGATTTGTCCTTTTGCCGCTATCATGGTCAGCTCTTAAATCCCAAAGGATACTGCAATCACTCAACCCCGAGTTGGACCGGCTCAAAGAAAAGTACAAAGATGACAAAGAGAAATTGACCAAGGCTACGATGGATTTTTACCAAAAACACAAAATCAGCCCACTTTCCAGTTGCCTGCCCATGTTGATCCAATTACCAATCCTGATTGCACTTTATCAAGTCTTGCGAGCCGGAATAGATCATACCCAATACGAGCTGTTATATTCCTTTGTCCAGCAACCCGAGTCCTTCAATGAAATGTTTCTGGGAATTATCGATCTGTCTTTGCCATTTTGGCCTCTGGCTATTTTGACCGGCATCGCCCAATTTTTACAAAGCTACCTTCTAAAACCACTCAAAGCTCCCCAAAAACCCCAAGCCAAGGCGCCAAAAAAAGAGGAAGAAGCTTTCAGCGCGGAATCTATTACCGCCAATATGGGTACACAATTCGTCTATATCATGCCTCTCATGACCGTCTTCATCGCCTGGAATTTATTCGCGGGACTACCACTTTATTGGGTTACCAGCACGTTATTTTCAGTTATATCACAACTAATCATCATCCGCCGCTACCCCATCAAACAGATCGAACAAGCAGACGCCATTGCCCACGATCATCCCGAACAAGAATTCTCCATCGAACCGGAAGTACTCGAAACATATCAAGAAAAAAACGTTAATATTTCCGTCAAAAAAAGAAACCAGTAATTAGTAATTATTTATCATATGAAAGAAGAAATATCCAAACTAATGCAGTATTTTCTAACCCTAATCAACATCGATAATTTCGAAGTAGATGTTGTCCAGCCGGATTCAATCACCTACAAAGTTCACGTCAAGGGACTAAATGACCGTGACACCGCTTTGTTGATCGGCAAACAAGGCGACAATTTACACGCCCTGCAGTATATCTTTCGCCTGGTGGCTAGAGCCAAATTTGACCTTGAACACGGAGCCGACCGGTATATCACCATTGATGTGATGGACTATCGCCAGCGCCAAATCGATAACCTGACCGTTTTAGCCAAAAAAAAGGCCCGCGAGGCCCTGGAAACCGGCAAAGATATACCTCTTGAACCTATGTCCGCTTTTGAACGACGCATCATCCACATGGCCCTAAAAGACGATCCCCAAATCGCCACTACCAGTACCGGTGAAGGGCGCGACCGTCGGGTGACAATCAAAGTACTAAACGAGCCAATCAAAATTGAATTGGGATAACAAAAAATAAAGTTGAAAAAGTAAAAAAAGTAGCGAAAGAAAGAATTTATTTTCATCCTTTTGCTACTTTTTTACTTTTTCGATTACAATTACTATTTAAAAATCAATCCAAATCTCATTATTGCTATCAGTCGGTGACTTTTTGTCTTTGTCGTCTTTTTTTGGTCCAGCATCTTGTGCTGGTTTAATATCTGGTGATAATGGTGTCTGTTTTTCTGGTATCGGCATGCCTTGGTCCTGACTCCCCCCGGCAATCGACACATCACCCTGCATTTCCATCTCACTTTTGGCATTCATATAAGCTGTATAAACATAGTATCCGCCGAAACCGCTCAGTAAAATCAATCCCAACACCAGTAGCACCTTCAATGCGCCACTCCAAAAACCACTGGATTCACCATCTCCTTTCTTCTCTGCTTGATAATCAAGCAAATTCCCAGTCATGGCAAACAAGGTCAAATGATCAATCTCAGCTGTAATTGAATTAGAATTTATATCAAGATTACTCTCCACCTCTTCCCATTTTTGTTCAACTCGATTAAAAAACCTTATTCTCAATGAGCTTTCGTCAAGCCCCGCAGTCTCTTCATCAAAATATCGAAAAGTACAAATAATTTTTTTATCAAATTCCAACACCGGTCTCCCGGTTTCCTCATCCACTGCCGCAATTTCAAACACATCTGCTCCAACAAATCCTTCGCCGCCAACGTTCAAAGCACCTACCGCTGAATTATCCTCCCACTTCACTCTCCTGACACTTATTCTCAGATTATTCTCATAAATACCGGCTGGTACCTCCACGTCCAATCCCCCATCATCCAAAAACACAGTTCCACCTTTAAGAACATCGATTAAACTCTCTTTTTTCACCTGGGCCAACACCGGCAGGTAGGTGCCGGTTGTTCTTTGTCTGGTAGCCACTTGAGCTCTGGCCGGAAAAATATTTGTCCCAACTACTATCAAAGCCATCAAGCCAACAAAAAATAATTGTAAATATCGCCCAATTTTCATATTATAAATACCAGTCAAATGTATTTTTCAATCTATTAGTATTAGTTTGTACCAACCTAATAATATAATACTATATATCCTGCAAAAAAGTGTCCTCATTATACATGTTTATACCAAAATTTCAAGAGTATAAAACCACGCCTAATTCATGCCAAAGCCCACCCAAAACAACTTATTTCGATACATCGATTATTTCTTGGTCGGCATTATCACCATCATCTCCCTGCTTTTATTGCCCAAATTTTCCAATTTACTGATCAATGCCGACTCATACGCAATCATGTTGCCGGTTGAATTTCTGTCAAAATATGGCGGTTTCTCCCATCAACTAGGTGAACACGGCGATTTCTTTTCACCACTATTCTATCGCGGCGGTTTTTCACTGGTAATATATTTGTTTTCATTGATCTTCGGCCAAAATTATCAAATCATCGGCCAATCAATCATTCAATTTTCCTATGTATCAAGCGCTATCCTGGTATATTTTACCGCCAAAAAAATATTTTCCTCCGAACTGACCGGATTTTTTGCCTCTATGCTACTTGTCATTTGCTTCATTTTTACTGAGTGGTCAACCGTCTTGATGTCGGAAATACCCACTATATTTTTGGTCACGCTTGCCCTGACTCTACTTTTGTATTCCAGCGACAAAAAAAACATCTTATTTATTCTTTCCGCCTTGGTTTTGGGTATCGCCCTGGCTTTTCGGGTCGAAATGATATTGTTATTCATTCCGTTTATAATTTTGATTCACAAACAAGCCCCCGCCAAATTATATCGCATCCCTGCTTATATATTTTTTACTCTTATTGTCTGGTTGTCATATATTATTTGGTTGTATTTTACTCATCCCAACCCGGCCGAATGGTTCTCACTGCAACAATCAATTCTGTCCGAAACCCTTGCCTATCACCAATTGTTTGTCTACTCATTTATATTATTGCTGGTTTTCTTATTTTTACTCGTCAGATGGCCTTACCTAGCCTTTCTGCCCATTATTCCCCTGGTGTACTTCGCCTCAAATTTAAAATTTGATTTCTTTGATATTCTTCCACCGTTTTATTCATTTTTGTATCATGATCTTCCCATTATAGCCGCTGGCATTATTGGTTTTTTTATTATCCGACAAAAATCAAAAACATTTTTCTTGTTTTTCTCACTATATTTATTGCCTCTTCTCTTTCTTTATTTCTCCCGGGCGGAATATCGTTATTATGTCCATTTGATATTACCGCTACTTCTTTTGGCAAGTTACTTCCTGTCACAATTGCTCAACATTGTCATCCTCGAACTTGATGAGTTGTCCAACCGGCTAAAAAATCAATATATCAACCTCGGCATCAAAATATTTGCCTCCTTCGTTTTTGTGATTTTTATCTCCGGACAAATATATCTTTACCTCCAACCATCATTTCTGCCCCCGATCAGTTACGAGCAAGTAGTTATCGAAAATACTCAAGAAATTATCAAAACCGAATCAATCGATACTTGCCAATTACTGGTGTGCTCAGTTTTTTCCGAGGCATTTTATTATTCCACCCACGTCCCGGCCCAGGACTGTTTTGATGGCTTAGAAGACATCCAGCGCAATCCCGACATTCCCAAACTGGTAATTGTCGAAGAAGATATCGCCCGCCACCAACCTGATTTTGCTACCTATATGGAAACCAAATATCCCCGCCAACTCATCGCCGAACGCTGGGTCGTCACCCCCTATATCGAAAAAAACATCACCTCAATCCCGCACTATCCGATTAGATGGTATTTGATTAATAGTGATTGATTAATTTTCAATTCACAATTTCAAAATATAAAACACCTTGCATGGTGTTTTTTCTTTTGGTTCTTAATTCAAATTATATATAAACTAATCCCAATTTAATCTCCCCTCTGCTACTATTGAACTAACCAAAATCCCCCTCCCCACTCCATATAAAACCATTGACATATTCAAAAAATATATTACAATTAGCCCGATTTATTCTATTGATATTTCTTTATGAAAATTCTCATATTATCCTGGCGGGATATCAAACATCCATGGCGAGGTGGTTCAGAAGTATATTTACATGAATTGGCCAAAAAATTCGTCAAATCCGGGCATGAAGTCACGTATTTTTGCTCCGCCCACCAGGGTGGGTCTTTGCCAAGTGAAAATATTGATGGCATCAACATTGTCCGTCGAGGCAACCGAGGCACAGTCTACATCTGGGCCTTTTTATATTATTTGACCAAATTTCGGCACAAATTTGACATCGTTATCGATCAACACAACGGTATTCCTTTCTTTTCCCCGATATATATTTCTTCTATTCCCGTAGTGTGTTTGTCGCATCATATTCACCTTTGGCAGTGGTTCAAAGAGATATACTTTCCGTTCAACTATATCGGATATTTTCTGGAGAAACATCTCTTTGCTTTTTGTTATAAATACAACCAATTCATCGCTGTTTCCCAAAGCACCAAACAAGACATGATTGATTTGCTGGGCATAAATACCAATCAAATCAGTATTATTCACAACGCCGTCGCCCCATACTTCCAAAAAACCGCTCCCAAAACCAAACACCCGTCACTCATTTATGTCGGTCGGCTCAAGAAATACAAACGAATTGATTACTTGATTCGTTCCCTTTTGCGCCTAATATACAAATATCCCCAACTAAAACTTCATATAGTCGGCACCGGTGAAGAGCAAAAACCACTGAACGACTTGGTAATTCGTCTGGGTCTTGTCCGTCATGTAGAATTTCATGGATATGTATCCGAAGAGTTAAAGGTCAACTTATTATCATCGTCCTGGTTATTTGTCACTCCCTCTAGTCATGAAGGCTGGGGCCTATCTGTTTTGGAAGCTGCCGCCTGCGGCACCACTGCAGTCGGATCAAATATCCCCGGTCTCCGCGATTGTATTCAAGATCAACGCACCGGATTATTGTTTCAGCCAGAGAGTATCTATGATTTATCGATGTGCGTTGATCAAATTTTATCAAACACCGGCTTAAGATATAAACTAGAAAAAGAGGCGGTTTTACATTCGATCAATTACAAATGGTCCGCCTCCGCCCGTAAATTCATAAGATTACTCGACAAAACCGTCCGCGAGACCAAAAATATATCCAATTTTAAACCGCTAAAATCAAAAATTATGACCAAGCTTGATCAAAAACCCCTCGTGTCAATTATCTTGCCTACCAAAAATGTTGCCGAGTATTTCCGAACATGTCTTGAATCGATCAAGCACCAATCATATCCAAATATAGAAATTATCGTTGTCGATAATTATTCCACCGATGGCACTTATCAAATGGCCAAACAATATACCAATCAAGTGTACTCTCATGGTCCGGAAAGAAACCAACAGCGAAATTATGCAGTCCACAAAGCCAGCGGCAAGTACCTGATGTTTATTGACTCAGACATGACCTTGGACCGCGAATTAGTCGCTGATTGTGTCTATCGTTTGGAACGTTTCCAAAAAAGTGTCGCCGTTGTTTTACCCGAATTACAAATCGGACGATCTATTTGGTCAAAAGCCCGCGCCCTGGAAAAAGAATTTTATCTCGGAGATCGCTCTATCGAAGCTCCCCGCTTTTTCCAAAAAGCCGCCTATCAAGCTAGTGGTGGATATGATGAAAACTTACTATATGCCGAAGACATGGAACTTTCATCCCGCATCAAAAAAATTGGAAATATCACCCGCAGCGTATATTACATCTACCACAATGAAGACCGCCTGGGCTACTTCGACATCCTCCGCAAAAAATATTTCTACGGCCAAACTGCCAAGTATTACTTTGTCAAACAAAGCCAAACCAAAACCAGTCTTACTTCAAAACAATCTTTCGGACAAAAAATTTCCGATTTTATCAATAATCCTGTCGTATCTCTGACCACTGCCTTTCTGCCCTCCAAGCAGCTCTCCACCAAATCGCATCAAACCACCAAGTTCATCCGTCCCGCCTTTATCGAGCAATGGCCCAAATTTCTCGACAATCCTTTGATTTCCCTGACATTTATTTTCCTCCGTACTACCGAACTCACCGCCATGGGCTTTGGCTACCTGCATAGTTTACTCAAAACCGAGCACAAAGAAATAAGAGTAAACAAAAATTAATTTACCCATGTCCACACTTATCAACAAAATAAAGTCTCAATTATCCAACCCCAGATCCACCATCTGGATTTTAATTATTTTTTATATACTTCTATCCCTCCTCGCTCTCCGCGGTGTATTGTTCAATACCGAGACTATCGGCTTTCGTCACGATTGGGCGATTGCCGCCAAACCTGAGGAAATACAATTATGGCTGCAACACGCTCTTTTTCCCTGGATTGATGCCCGCGGGGGATTTAGCATTGCTTATTTATCAGATTTCATCATCCGTTTGACATTTGGCCTTCTGGGATATGTCGGGGTTGGGGGCAATTTTTTGTCAAAATTTTTCATTATCGTACCTCTAATATTCTCCGGATTGTTTTCCTTTTTATTTATCAATCGGATTATCAAAACCAACCGCGTGGGCGCCATACTTGGTTCCGTCTTGTTTACTTTCAATCCACTCACCTTCAACAAAATCATCGCCGGTCATACCAACTATCTCATTGCCTATTCCTTATCTTTTTTATTTCTGTATTTAATTTTTCGATATTTCGATCAACCCGCGCTCTCCCATAGCCGCTATCATCCCTTGTACTACTTACTGTTGGCTGGTTTGATTTTTGCCATCTGTGGTGTTCAAGTTCAATTCCCAATTCTTTTGATTATTTGTCTTATCGTTCTGGCTTTGATATATCACACACCAATCAAAAAAATATTATTTTCCTTATTTTTTATTTGTCTAACCGCTTTTTTCATCCATTTGCCGTGGTTAATGACCTTTGCACTGGAGGCCATTAATTACCAATTTCAAATAGCTTCTTCTCCCACTCTCTTTTCATGGTTTGTTCACAATTCCAGTGATCTCTTTGCTGCCTATTTTATGACTGGCGGCGGTGCTGATTATTTTTCCATCACCCTCAAAGATTACAATTTCTATGCCCTTTGGTTGATCGTGGCCTGCGTTACATTGTTTGCCATCATCATCAACCTTCAAACCAAACACAAACAATACCGCTATATTTTTGTTTTCTTTTTGTTCTCTGTTTTCTTGCTTTCCTTATCCAAAATATTTCCCGAAATTAGCTTTCATCTTCTTAATCAATCAATTATTTTCTCCGTTTTTCGTGAGGTTTATCATAGCTCAGTTTTGATCGCTATTAGTTCATCAATTTTATTCGCCATATGCTATCACAACCTTTTTCAATCCTCCGCTCTAGCGCGACTAAAATATATTTACCCCATCATCGTCTTTTTGTTTGTTTTACCTTTTTTTATCGACGGAAAACTACTGGGTAATCTGCAAACATATAGCCAGTCCTATCAATACCAAACCGAAATAAATACTAATAGTCGAGTTTTATACCTCCCATCCCTGCAACCTTTGAATTTGCCGGATCATCCTCATTCCGGCTTCGACACTTCTATCTATTACTCGCCCTCCACCTCACTCGGGCAAAGCGTGTATTTTAACTCTCTCAATGATCGTTTCTCCACATATTTGCAATCACAGCTGTATTTCAATTCTGATAAATTAAGCCAGGTTTTAGATCGTTACCTTGATTTACTCAACATCGATTATATAATTTACCGCCCAAATATTGTATCCGAACATGACCAATTTACCTTATTGGCCAACTATCCCGACAAACTCAAATCATTCACCAACGATTCCCTCCAAAAAGTTCTGACTCAATATGATGAACAAATTATTGATAAAAAAGATGATTGGACCACTT
>JAHJAL010000107.1 GCA_018814055.1 Patescibacteria group bacterium | reverse complement strand
AGTCTTGATGAGTTGAAAAAAGTGGTGGTGGCCTATGAGCCGGTTTGGGCGATTGGGTCGGGGCAAGCGGCTACTCCTCATTATGCCAACAAGATTATGCGGCAGCTTCGCAGTTGGCTGCATGATGAATACGGTTTTGATGTGGCGGAAAATGTCAGTATGCTGTATGGTGGTAGCGTGGATAGCAAAAATGCCAAGAATTTTCTGGATGAGGAACATATAGACGGTTTACTTATCGGCGGAGCCAGTTTGAAAGCGAGAACGTTTGTTAAAATTGTGAAATCAGGTAGAATATAGGGTGGCCCCTTCGTCTAGTGGTTAGGACGTGAGATTTTCAATCTTAAAACAGGAGTTCGATTCTCCTAGGGGCTATTTGCAAAAAAAACAGCGCGATCGCGCTGTTTTGTGTATTATTGCATTTTGATAATTTTGTTGTCGGGAGAGAGTTCGATAAAATGCTTGGCTTCGCCGGAATAGTATTGATCGCATTGGTTGGCCAGGTTGTCGTCAACCGGTTGACGGGGGTTGTGGGAGATGTCGACCACCCATTCATCATTCAACCATCCCAGGCATGGGCCTTTGAGCCATTGTTCGCTGGTGAAGTCATTTCTCTTTTGTTCGAGTAATGACCTGGCTTCCATGGCCAAGACTTCGTTGTTTTTGTCCATTTGCGGCATCAGCCGCAGAGCCAGGTGGGAATTTAGATCCAATAGCCAGCAGCCGGAAAATATGAGTGGGAGTGTGAGGATAAGTATTGATGTAGTGATTTTTTTTGGCATGATTTTATCATAACAAACTGTATCAAATATTCCCAAACATTATCAAACAATAAACAAGAAACTACATATCACAGATTTGTTTGATAATGTTTTAAGAATATTTGATACAGTTTATTTTTTGTGCATATAGTACATCTGCAGGGAAAAAATATAGGTGGACAAGCGATTAAGGAAGGGAATTATAGTTTTGTCTTGGGGCTTCAGGCGGACGATGGATCTTTCGGCGCGGCGACAAACAGTACGGACAATATTGAGAAAAGTGGGAATTTCTTTATCGCCGGGAATATAAAAATCTTTGATGGGGGGATATTTACTATTGATGTCGTTTATTTTGCTTTCCAGATTTTCCAGGCTAACGTGATGAGTGACATTGTTATATTGAGCGATTTGAGCCGAGAAAGACTTGAGTTGTTCTTGAATTTTGAATATGAATTTGCTTTCGGGGGTTGATTTGAGAATATATCTAATTAATCCCAAATAGGCAATCAACTCATCGATTTCTCCGAGGGTTTGGATCGGTAAGTCGTCTTTGGAGTATTGCTTGCCGGTATAGTCGCGGGTGCTACCGGAATCGCCATGGTGTATTTTGTTCATAAATATTTGATACTGTTCAGCCTTAGTATAATTTATGTTAATATTGAATAGAAGCTTATTTTGGAGTTATTATGAGTGGTTTGTTGGCGTATGTTGGCCAAAAAAAGGCGATAGATGAATTGACCAAAGGATTGAAATTGATGGGCGGATATCATTCCGATTCATGTGGAATGTTACTCAAGGCTCGTGAAAAGTATTTTGTAAAAAAGGTCATTGGCGGGGCATCTGATTTGGAACGAGAAGCGCAAAACTATGACGGTGCTGAAAGAACCGGAGCGGTGCATTTGCGTTGGGCCACTTATGGAGCGGTTGAGGAAAAAAATGTACATCCGATATTCAGTTGTGATGGCAAAGTGGCGGTTATGCACAAAGGCATCATTGCCAATTATCGAAAACTAAAAACCATATTGGAAAGAGATGGTCATGTGTTTCGGACTCAGACAGACACGGAAGTGGTGGCTCATTTGGTGGAAAAGTATTATGTGGGTGATCTGCAAGCAGCCGTGCGGCGGTCGTTGTTGGATATTGACGGGGTTTATGCTTTGGTGGTTTTTTATATGGATCAGAAAGATGAAATGGTAGTAGCAAATGCCGGACGGGATATGATGTTGGGGATTGGGAGGGAGGAAAATTGGGTGGCTCTGGACAAAAATATGTTATCCGCATTTACCGACAAGGTGGTGTATTTGAACGATGGGGAGATGGCCCATGTTTCAAAAGATGGTTTCGTCAGTTCGATTATTGCCGGAGGCAATATAAACGTTGTAAGTAAATATATCGAAAAATTAAATCGTTCAGATGATGGTTTGGATGAATATTTCAGTCGTATTGAGGAGGAGATTTTCAGTCAGCCGGAAATGGTAACAGATATTTTGGCCGGCAGGTTGGTAGAAAATCAATCAACGGTCTTATTTGGTGGTTTGGAGAATTATAAAGAATTTTTGAGAACAGTAAATAGATTGGTCTTTGTGGGTTCGGGCAGTTCTTTTCATGCTGGTTTACTGGCTAGAGAGTTACTGGAGGATTACGTGGGTTTGGTGGTAAGTGTGTATTCGGGATTGAGATTCAAAAACAAGAAATATATCAGCAAGGATAACCAGACAGCGATATTTGTCGTCAGTCAATCCGGAGAAACCAAGGATACGGTTGACGCGATGTTGGAGGCCAAACAGTTGGGTATAAAGGTTTTTGGGATTACCAATACGGTAGGCAGTAAAGTGGCCAAAGAAACTGACACGGGTATATTTCTGCATTCGGGGCCGACTTTGGGCATGCCGTCAGCCAGGTCATTTATGTCTCAATTGGTGGGCTTGATAATGTTGATGGTGTATATTGGTAGATTGCGTGGGTTGTCGCCGGGGATGGGCGATAAAATCATAGTGGAGCTGAAAAAATTGTCTTTTAATCTGCATAAGATTCTTGATCAGTCAAATAATATAAAAGAATTAATTGATAAGTACCAGGACTATGGCAATATCATTTTGGTGGGTCATCGATACGGCTTTCCCATAGCCAAAGAAGCAGCTTTATTGTTTTCGGAGATTGCTGATGTTTCAGCGGAGGCCATGGATCTGAGTGAATTGGAATATGGTCTGGTGAATAAGATAAATTCAAAATACTTGGTTATATTTTTGATGCCTTATGATGCTATGTGGAAAAAGGGTTTTGATTTGGCCAAGGAGATTCACAAAAGAGGGGCAATGCTGGTTGTGTTGACGACCGAGGATAATGCACGGCGAGGTGAATTTGACAATGAGCTGTATGTTCCCAAGTCATTGGAAGTAATAATACCGATACTGTTTTTGATGTTATTGCAGTTATGGGTTTTCTATTTGGGGAAAGAAAAGAATGCGGGAGAGGTAAATTATTGAGTCGTGTGAATTATTTTGTTTGTTACTAAATTTATGTGCCGCAGACTCGCTCTTTT
>JAHJAL010000106.1 GCA_018814055.1 Patescibacteria group bacterium | reverse complement strand
TATATTGTACGGTACCGACGGTGGATATGACGGAGATAGTTTTGATGGACGCAGCCAAGATTGCCGAGGAAGATGCCCGGTATGAACATGTTGAGCCATTGTATAATCGTGATGATGTGGTGAAGTTGATGAGTTTTATGGAGGGGAGGCCTTATCGGACGGAGTTCGCGGTAGGTAATTTGCAAGTGAAGTTCTGGGACGCGGGGCATATTCTGGGATCGGCGGTGGTTGAGTTGTATGATGGCAAAAAAAGAATTATTTTCTCCGGAGATCTGGGTAACTATCCGGTGTTGCTGTTGAAAAAACCGGATTTGCCGACAGGAGCTGATGTGTTGGTGGTTGAATCGACTTATGGTGATCGGGTGCATGAGGATGTCTATATGCGAAAATTGCTTTTGAAAGAGGCGGTGTGTAGCGCTTTGAGCGTGGGGGGCGTAGTAATGATTCCGGCATTTGCGATGGAGAGGACTCAAGAATTATTGTATGTGTTCAATGATTACGCGGAGCGGGAAAAAATGTGTAAAGGAAATATTTATCTGGATAGTCCGATGGCTCACAGGATGACGGAAGTGTTCAAGAAATATACTGAGTATTTGAATGAAGAAGCTCAGTGGTTCTTGTCTACGGAAGATGATATATTTGATTTTCCACAGCTAAAAATTACTGATACGGTGGATGAATCAAAAGCGATCAACAAAGACACTTCGCCAAAAGTGATTATCGCCGGGTCGGGGATGATGAGTGGTGGTCGTATCAAGCATCATTTGAAGCATTATTTGTCCGATCAGAGGAATGTGGTATTTGTGGTGGGGTATCAAGTGGCCGGTACGTTGGGTCGCAGTTTATTTGATGGGGCCAAAGAGGTTACGATATTTGGGGAAAAAGTGAAGGTGCGGGCCAAAATAATGGCAGTAGGTGCTTTTTCAGCTCATGCTGACAGGAATCGGATATTGCAGTGGATAGCTTCGATGGAAAATTTGCCTCAGACAATTTTTCTAAACCATGGTGAAAAAACCGCCAAAGAGAGCTTGCGAGATAAAATTAATCAGACTTTAAGGACTGAAGCTGTGGTCTCTGAGTACAATAAGGAGTTTGAATTATAAGTATTGTTTATAAAAAAATATGTATAAGTATCATCAAGAAAGATATGAAAATTTTCCTTTGCAGATGAAGCTATTGTCAGAGGTGGCGGAAAATATGGGGTGGAAAGTGGAATGGATTGATCGTTGGGCCGGATACTTGATGCGGATTGACAATAAATATTTTGGTTATGGAAAGGTTCCGAGGTTTCCGTTGAATAAAGCTATTTCCAGAGCTTTATGTAAAGACAAAACTTATTCGTATGTCTTGTTAGAGGAAGAGGGGATAGGTGTTCCGGAAGGTGATTATTTTGTTAAATTTGATGAGAGGTACAGGGGATTTAGTGAAGGCAAAGGTGTTGAGGAAGCAAAAGTCTTTGCCAGACATTTGGGTTATCCGGTGTTTGTCAAACCAAACAGTATGTCCAGAGGCAAGTTATGTCGTCAAATATACAACGAAGATGATTTGGTGCGGCATTTGTTGGATATTTTTCAAGAAGACCACATTGCATTGGTCCAACGGGTTGTTAGAAAGAGAGAATATCGGGTAGTGGTGTTGGATGATCAGATATTGCTTTGCTATGAAAAGACTCCTCCGTTGGTGGTGGGGGATGGGATTAGGACATTGGGGGAGTTGATCGGAGAAATCAAAAAAACTTCAAAAGTAAAAATCTCTCCTGATTGGGAGATGTTATCCAGTTTGGGTTTTGACAAAAGCAATGTTTTGAAAGACAAAGAGGTATTGTTGTTGAGAGACAATGCCAATTTAAATAGTGGAGGTTGGGTGTTGGAAGTCGTCAATAATTATCCTGATTCTTTGTTGGATTTTGTCAAAAAGGTGGGCCGAATTCTTGATTTGAGGTTTTTTGGCATAGATATGATGACTGATGATTTACATAAGGGGGAATATATTGTGCTGGAAGTGAACGGTGATCCGGGGTTTGAGGCGTTTATGAGATATGATGAGCTTCGGACCAGGGAAGTATTTGAAAAGATTTTGGGTGAGTGTTTTTGATTTGTAATTTTTTACTCCCACTCCATCGTGGCGGGGGGTTTGGTGGTTATATCGTAAACCACACGTGAGACGCCGGTAATCTCATTGACGATTCGGCCGGATATTTTTTGCAGTAAATTGTAGGGTAGATGTGCCCAGTTTCCGGTCATACGATCTTTGGAAACGATGGCTCTTATGGCCACTACTTCTCCGTAGTTGTGATCATCGCCTTTGACGGCGGTGCTTTTGGTATTGGTTAATATGGCAAATGAATGCAATACTTTGTGATACCAGCCGGATCTTTTCATTTCTTCAATAACGATATTGTCAGCGGTAGAAATCATATCCAGTCTTTTTCTGTTCATGGCACCGATTACCCGGATAGCATAGCCGGGGCCGGGATGTGGCTGATCGGAGATAATTTCAGTAGGAATATTTATTTTCTTGGCGATTTCTCGTACTTGATCCGTATAAAATTCTCTAATTGGCTCGACCAAAGAAAGTTTCATGTTTTTCGGCAGACCGCCGACGTTGTGATGACTTTTTATATTGGCCGCATGTTTTGAACCCCTTGATTCGATCACGTCAGAATATATTGTGCCTTGTACCAAATATTTGATATTTGGAATAGAGGCAAGTTTTTTTTCAAACAAATCAATATACAATTTGCCAATAATTTTCCGCTTCTTTTCCGGACTAGTAACGCCTTTTAACTTTGATAAAAAATGATTTTGAGCTTTGATGATAATTGGTTTGATTTTCAGCTTCTTCTCAAAATAATCTATTACTCTTTCGGTAGTTCCCGGTCGCATCAACCCACTATCAATATGTATAGGTATTAGGTTTTTGCCAATCGCTTTACCTACCAGGGTAGCGGCCACGGTTGAATCCAAACCACCCGAAACGGCCGCAATCGTTTTGGCTGAACCAATTTTATTTTTTATTCTTCTTATGATTCGCGCCACATCAATTTTTGATCGAGACAATCCAAATCCGCAGGCAGCTACGAAGTTTTTTAAAACTAAATTACCATACTCAGTGTGCTCAACTTCCGGATGAAATTGGATACAATATATTTTCTTTTTTTCATTTGTCATTGCTGCCGCCTTGATACTTTTTGTCTGGGCCACAAAAGAAAATCCGGTTGGTGGCTTGATTACGACATCACCATGACTCATCCAGACTTGCGAGTGCTGTGACAATGAATTCAAAATATTGGATTTTTTATTGAGAATCAAAGTTGCTGGACCATACTCTTTGGTTTTTCCCGGTCGAACCTTCCCATTCAATAAATAAGCAGCTAGCTGCATGCCATAACAAATAGCCAATATAGGAATGTCCAAACTGAATATTTTTTTGTTGATAATAGGGGCATTTCTGACATATACACTAGCCGGACCGCCAGATAAGACAATACCTTTACATGATTTTCTATTTATTTTACTGGCAAAAAAAGAATTAGTTTTTTCAGGATTGATGATTTTTGTTTTTATCCCAAAATCATTGATCCGACGGGATATAAGATGAGTTGTTTGTGAACCAAAGTCGATAATAATAATCATGACTGTATTTTTTCTAATAAATTTGATTGTTATTTGTTGTTATAATTTTTTCCAGAATCCGTTACCACCACATCATGTGGATGGCTTTCAATAATTCCGGCAGTAGAGATTTTGATGAAGCGAGAAGTTTTATAAAAAGTGGGTACATTTTTTGCGCCCAGATAGAAGAAGGAGGATTTGAGACTGCCATTTATTTGGTATAAATAATCGTCCACTGATCCTTTATAGGGCGTTAAACCCTCTACCCCTTCGACGATCAATTTGCCTTTTTGTTCATCTTTTGACTGACTATATCTTTCGGCTCCACCTTTGACCATGGCTGAGGCTGAGCCCATGCCGCGATAGACTTTGTATTTCTTGTTTTCATGTTCCAAAATATCACCTGGCGATTCATCAAATCCTGACAACAGGGAACCAAGCATAACCGCCGTGGCCCCAAAACCCAACGCTTTGGCCATATCACCCATTTGTCTAATCCCCCCGTCGGCTATAATCGTAACATTAGTACTCTCAGTTGCCCGCACACATTCATTGACCGCCGTTATTTGCGGTACGCCCATGCCAGTAATGATGCGAGTGGTGCAAATACTACCCGGACCTTTTCCCACTTTGACCACATCAGCCCCGGCCTCGATTAGGGCCTTGGTTCCATTATAAGTAGCCACATTGCCGGCTACCAAAGCTATATTAGAAAACCAGCCGCGAATAATCTTGACTGCATCAATAACTCCCTTTGAATTACCATGAGCCGAATCAATAACCAGCATATCAACCCCATTTTTTACCAATGCCTTCACTCTCTCTTGTAAATCCGGTCCGATCCCCACTGCCGCGGCTACTAACAATTTACCTGATTCATCAATCGCAGCTGTTTCTTTATCGTCTACTTTCTCTTCCTTCGTTTTTTTTACTATCGAAGCTTGCTTATCAATCTCCAGATTGCGATGAATTACTCCCAAGCCTCCACTTTTGGCCATCGCTATTACCATTTTTTCTTCGGTAACCGTATCCATGGGGGCTGACAGCACGGGTAATTTTAGATTGATCTTGGGGTGTAGTGACACGGATAAATCAACGTCTTCACGTAATATCTCGGAATAATTTGGTAGTAGTAATACGTCGTCAAAGGTTAGGCCTTCGTAGTTGACAATTTTGTTTTTCATAGGATATTGGTTAATTAGAAATTTAAATTTAAATTAGCATATTTTTCTGGATCCCCGATCCCTAGCGCTCCTAACGTCGCTTAGGGTCGAGGATGACATATATTTCGTGTCTCTCTAGTTTGTAATTTATTTGATAAACGAGGCTTTTTCGGCTATTTTATTTGACTGCAAGATGTCTTTTTCGGTTAAAATGTTGTGATCAAGTAATTTGGTAAATTCGTGTTTTAATGATATTAGCTGCATTTCCGGACCATCGGTATTTATGGTAAATAGTACGTTGTGCTCTTTGAGTTTGGAATAAATTTCTCTCATATGATCATAATCACGAACTAATTTGGTGTTTAAATTTGAAGTGGGGCATGTTTCCAGTACAATTTTTTTCTTACTCAAAAATTTCATTAATTCTAAATCATCAATAGCGGCAATACCATGACCAATACGATCAGGTTTGAGTATCTCCACCACTTCCCACATCTCATTAATATTGGTTGCTTCTCCGGTGTGAACTGTAATGCCCAAACCAGCTTTTCTAGCTTTTTTAACTAAATCAGCTACATCGCTACATTTAAATGTCCGACTATTATTATTTCTTTCAATTGGTCCGGCCAAATCAATCCCAATAACCCCTCTTTCATGATATTTTATTGCTTTATCAACTACGGCGGCGTTGGCTTCGTAACTAAAGCGACGATCCATCATCAAAATAATACCCGCTTTTACCGGGTATTTTAGCATTGCTCTCTCGATTCCCTGTAGTGTAAAGACTATCAAGTGGTCAAGGTCTTTTTCCCCACTTTGATTGCGCAAAATCGGATTGAAACGTAGTTCAAGTTTGGTGATGTTGTTGCTGCGGTATGCACCGGAAATAGCTGTCTGAGCAGCAGCAAACAAGGCATCGGGTGAAGATTGAATTTTTTCAGTCAGATCGTACAACATCAAGTATTCTTCATATTCCTTGCGTTCATGAAATGTAACCAATTTCACAAATTCCCAATAGTCCTTGGTTGGTAGACGAAGACCACGATTGTGGGCCATTTCCCACAGCATATTTGGTGACACGGAAAATCCCAAATGGGTATGCAGCTCGGTCAGTTCAATATTTTTTAGGAAAGATAATGTCGCCATCTTTTTGATTTACTACTATCGTATAATGTTTATCGTTGCACTTGAAGCGAAGTGGATAAATTTTTAAATTTGTCTTGATTATATGTGCAACTTTAGTATATTACAATAAGGGGTTTTGTTTTTTGTTTTGTATTTAGTTGTTTTTTGGTTTAGATAAAATGACGAAGGTGATGAAGGGGATTGTGATGTCGGCAGGAAAGGGGACACGACTTCTTCCGCTTACAAAAGTGGTTTCAAAGGAGATGTTGCCTGTTTATGACAAGCCGATGATTTATTATCCCATTGAGACTTTGATTAGCGGGGGGATAAAAGATATTTTGCTGATTTTTTCTGCTGATCATGTTGATCGGTATAAGGAGCTTTTGGGAAGTGGTAGTGAATTTGGGGTAAATTTTTCTTATGAAGTGCAGCAGCAGAGGCGAGGAACGGCTGATTCATTGTTGATTGGAGAGAAATTTATTGGTGATAGTAATGTGACTGTTATCTATGGTGACAATATTTTTGAACATGATTTTTCGCAGCAGATTAAGTCATTTGAAAGAGGGGGAGTGGTTTATGCCAAGGAAGTTGAAGACCCGAGACGTTTTGGAGTAGTCGAGTTTGATGAGAGAGGCAATGTGGTCTCGATTGAGGAAAAACCGGAAAATCCCAAAAGTAATTTTGTGCAAGTTGGTATTTTTACTTATGACAGTCGAGCGGTTGAATGTGCAAAAGAAGTCAAACCTTCTAGTCGCGGTGAGTTGGAGATTACGGACGTAAATAATCGTTATTTGCGGGATGGTGAGTTGAAGACTTATATTGTTGAAGGGCTCTGGGAAGATGCGGGGACTTTTGATAGTTTGCTCCGGGCGAATAATTTTATGGCTCAAAAAAAATCTTTATATAATAGGTAGAGACGCAAAATTTTGCGTCTCTACGTTTAAGGTTGTTTTTGTTGATTGAGCAATCAATGTTCTTGCAGTATAATTGTTGTGGCAGTGTTAAAAATTGATAATGAAGTGATTCTCCCAAAGGGGCCCCTGAAAATTATTGAACCGCCTACTTTGGCGGTGGGAAATTTTTGG
>JAHJAL010000105.1 GCA_018814055.1 Patescibacteria group bacterium | reverse complement strand
GAATTTACTCAACTGAGTTTGAAGTTTTACAAGTTGGTTGTATTTGCCTTTTTTGCGGATTAATTCATTGTGGGTACCGGTTTCAACGATTTTGCCATTTTCGATGTACAATAATCGGTTGGCGTTGCGCAAGGTGCTTAATCGATGGGCAATGGCGATAGTCGTTCGGTTTTTGATGAGTTTTTCCAGGGCCTTCTGGATCATTCTTTCGGTTTGGACATCGACTGAAGAGGTCGCTTCATCGAGAATGAGAATGGGGGGATTTTGCAGAATGGCGCGGGCGATGGACAATCTTTGTTTTTCACCTCCGGAGAGGCGGACTCCTTTTTCTCCGATGATGGTGTCATATCCTTTTTCTTTGTTGATGATAAATTCGTGAGCATGGGCGGCTTTGGCGGCTTGGACTATTTTGTCGAAACTGGCGTCGGGGCGTCCATATCGGATATTTTCCAGTATACTGGTGTTGAACAAAAATGGTTCCTGCATGACCATGCCGATATTACTTCGGAGGTAGGTCAGGGAGAAATCTTTGATGGATTGGTTGTCGATTAGTATTTGGCCGGAATCGATATCAAAAAAGTTGTTGATGAGGTGGATGATGGTAGATTTGCCTCCGCCGGATTTACCGACCAGTCCGATCATCTCGCCGGGTTGAATTTCAAAAGAAATTCCTTTGATGGCTTCTCGGCCATATTCATAACTAAAACGAACGTTTTTGAATTCTATTTTGCCTTTGGTAATTTTACCAGGTTTGGTTTGAGGTGATAATTTTGGTTCGGAAGTCATATCTAGGATGGAGAACATTCTTTCAGTGGAGGCTAAAGCGTGAGTCATCCAGTTTAGAATTTGAGTAAACCATTGCAGTGGCCCGTAAAACAACCAGATATATCCGACGAATGCCAGTAAGTCACCCAGAGTCAGTCCGTTTTGTTCGATGATGCGCTGTCCGGCAAAAAACCAGACGCCGACGATGCCAAGTTGCATGATAAAGAACATGACTTGCCGAAAGCCGATAAAGGTCTTTTCAATTGAGAATTGGGTATCAAAAAATTTCTGGTTGTCTTTTTCGAAAACAGTGATATGTCTTTTTTGCTGTGTAAAAGCTTTGACAATTTTAATACCCTGTAAGGTTTCGTTGAGGGTGGTTAAAAGAGTATCTTTGATACTGCCACGGTAATGAAACAGAGGAATCAGTCTGGTCATAAACCAATGAGAGCCAAAGATCATGAAGGGCGCGGGTAGGAAAACCAGTATGGATAGTTTGTAATCAATACTGACCAAGATGATGGCGATTATAACAAGTGAGATTGAATTGATAATCAAGAAAGGAAGCCCATCCAACAAAAAGTGTTGGATTTCGCTGGTGTCGTGTTCGATTTTGCTTTCCAATTCGCCACTGGTATGTTTGTCGAAATATGTGAGCTTTAGACCCAGAATTTTGTGATAAAGAAGGTTACGAAAATCGGTTACTAGTCTGGTGGCCAGCCAGGAACTATATATACCGCTTAAAAAACTGGAAATGAAATAAATCAATCCGGCGATCAACATGGCCATGATCCAGAAGTTGAATTGTTCATGTTGTCTGCCCTCTAGGACATCGTCGACAATTTTTTTGGTGATATAAGGTGGAATAAGTTGGGAAATAACCATGATGGTGGTAAAGAAGAGCACGCCGGCAGATATTAGTTTGTATGGCTTGAGGTATGAAAGTAGTCGGAGCAGAATTGTCCATTTCGGCAGGCATTGGGGACAGATTCCGCCTCTTTCGGGGAGGGGGTGATGGCATTTGGAGCAGTGGGTTATTTGATCTTTTTCGGGGTGGTATACTTGCGCGTATGTTTTTGATAAGTATTGATTGGTTAAGCGGACGATTGTTCCAAATTGGGGCGAATTTGTCTTGGAATAGTAGATAATGTTTTGTTGGTCTTTTTTGCCCACGGCAATTAATTTGGAGTGGTTAAAAAGCTCTATCACTTTGATTTTTTTTATCCCTTTGAGTTTGATAGTGGTGGCAAGTTGATGACTATCAAAAACAAAGATATTTTGATTGGTGACGATAAGGTGGCTTTGGCCAAATTTTTTGTCGAGCGTCAGGTTGCTGTCTTGGACATAATAAATTTGCTCGTCTAGGGCGAGAATTTTGTTTAGTTGTTCTTGGATTTTATCAGGGATATTTATTTGATTTTCCATGGAATTTTGCCTTGCTTATTGTGATAGGCAAGTTGTTTCTAGTTTACGAATTAGATAAAGTATATCAATTGAAATCTTAAATTTAAATTAAATTATTTTGGAATTTTGTGTATTTACTGGTTGTCTGCCATATGGCGCGTCTACCGTTACAGACGGGAGGGGGAGAGAATGCCTGGTGAAAATGAGTTGGTGGGAGCCAGTTGGCAGGGGGAATACGTGGCGGGGTTGGTAAAGAAATAGGGGAGGGGTTGAGAAATCCGAATTACGAATTACGAATTATAAAATTAGATGGTAGAATAGAGTTAAGATTTATCTTAGTAAAATTATTTATATGAATAAAGAACATCAGGATATTGAACAAAAGAAAATGTGTGATTGTCAGGGTGGCGAGTGTAAATGTCAAGCTTGCGGGATGCTTATGAAAAAAGAAGGGGATTTTGGGACGGAGGAGGATGGGGGTAAGAATTGTGATTATTGTATACACTGTTATCAGAACGGGATGCTGATTCAGGATGAGCCGAAAGCTGGGTGGTGAATGCCGGAGGGGGCAGGGAGACCCTGCCCGTACGAGATTTAGATATCAATAATTTTTGATATTTGTGTTTATTTGTTTAAATAAATGGAGTTTTCATTATGGAAGAAGAAAAAGCTATGGGTGGTGATTGTGCGGGATGTGGTGGCAGTCATGAGGGTGAGGAGGCCAAATGTGTGAAGTGTGGAACTGACGTGACTGAAGAGACAGGTGTTTGTAGTGGTGGTCAATGCTTTTGTAAGATGTGTGCTCCCAAGCCGGAAGATGAAAGTGAAGATATGTAAGAAAATTACCAATTACAAAATACCCCCTATACTTTTAGGGGGTGTTTTTGTTGTATATAATGGTGGGGAGGGGGATAAAAATTAATAATGAATAATGGTATGTTATGACGTTTGAGATATTGAAACATACGGCGGATGTGAGGGTGAAAGCGACCGGGAAGGATTTGGGGGATTTGTTGGTTAATGCTCTAGAGGGAATGAATGAGATTTTGGACCCAAAAATAAGAACTGGCGTTATTGGCAAGAAATCAAAAGTGGAGATTGAATCGGTTGATCGGGATGCGCTGGTGGTAGATTTTTTGAGTGAAATACTCTTGTTGTCACAGACGGATAAGGTGGTGTGGACTGATGTAGTATTTAAAGAAATTGAAGAAAAAAATTTAGTGGCGGAGATGGCGGGGAGTGAGGTGAAAGAGTTTGGAGATGATATCAAAGCAGTGACGTATCATGGGGCGAAGATAGCCACAAATGAGGAGGGTCGGCTTGAGGTAACGATTTTGTTTGATATCTGAGTTAATTATTAATTAGTAATTTTTTTTATGTTTGAAAAATCATGTTTGGAAAAAATCGAGGACTATTTATGGGAGATTCCCAAGAGCTATCGGAAAGCGATGAAGGTGCCGGCAAGGGTATACGCGACCGAGGGGATGATCGACGACATTGTGGGGGATGAATCGTTGAATCAGTTGGTCAATGTGGCGCAGCTGCCGGGTATTGTGGGGAGTGCGTTGGCTATGCCGGATGTGCATGAGGGGTATGGTTTTCCGGTGGGAGGCGTAGCGGCTTTTGATGTGAACGGGGGAATTATTTCTCCGGGCGGGATCGGCTATGATATAAACTGTGGGGTGAGACTGTTGAAATCTAATTTGTTTTTTGATGATATCAAGGAAAAATTAAAGGATTTGGCCAATCAAATCGCGCGGGATGTGCCCAGTGGAGTGGGGCGGGGTGGAAGGTTTGTCTTGGATCCGGGAGAGATGGATAAAGTGTTGGAGTGGGGAGTAGAGAGATTGGTTGAGCTGGGCTATGCCAGTCAAAATGATCTTGATCATATCGAATCGGGTGGTAGATTGGATAGTGCTAGTGCCGGTAAAGTGTCTGATCATGCCAAGAAAAGAGGCAGAGATCAGTGTGGTACTTTGGGAGCCGGTAATCATTTTATTGAGGTGGGAAGGGCAGATGAGATATTCGAAAAAGATGAAGCGAGTAAATTGGGAATTTACAAAGATCAAATATGTGTGTTTATTCACACCGGGTCGCGGGGGTTGGGGCATCAAATTGCTACGGATTATATCAAAAAGATGCTGAAGGCGGCTGATAAATACGGAATCAAACTACCAGATCGTGAGTTGGCTTGCGCGCCGTATTTCTCCCGGGAGGGTCAGGATTATTGGGCGGCGATGTGCGCCGGGGCGAATTTTGCCTGGTCCAACCGGCAGATGATTACTTATTATATCCGGGAGGCTTGGCAAAGAATTTTGGGTGGTGAGAATGATCTGAGTATCGTTTATGATGTGGCGCATAATATAGCCAAGGTAGAAGAGCACAATGTGAATGGCAAGAAGAAAAAGGTGGTGGTGCATCGCAAAGGGGCGACTCGAGCATTTGAAAATCAGCCGGTGATTATACCGGGTACGATGGGAACGAGTTCATTTTTGCTTGTTGGTCAGAAAGGATCAATGGATAAGACATTTGGCTCTAGTTGTCATGGAGCGGGCCGGACGATGTCACGAACTCGAGCCAAGAAAACAATTGATTATAATCAGCTAAGGAAAATGTTGGACGAAAGGGGGATTATTATCAAAGCCGGTTCCAAAAAAGGTTTATTGGAAGAAGCACCGGCGGCTTACAAAGATGTGGATGACGTGGTAAATGTGGTACATCAAGCCGGGATTGCCAAAAAGGTGGTGAGATTTCGACCGGTGGTGGTGGTGAAGGGGTGATGAATAATTAAGAATTTAGAATAAAAAGTGAACAAGTTTATTACTTGTTCACTTTTTATTCTAAATTTGCAAAGAGTTAGGCTGGAGAATATACTTTATAGATCACCGTTGTCTGAATGTTTTTTGAGTTCGGCCTTGAGAAGTTCGATATGAGCTTCATTGTCGGATCTGACGCGGTCCATTATGCTTTTGCAGTCGCATGGTAGATCGGCGGTGTCGTCGTGATAATGTTTTTCGATGCGCCAGGCGTTGTCGAGGCAGATGTGCAGCATTTTGACGAGGTTGTAGTTGTAGTTTTTCATTTACGCTCCTATAATAATAAAATAATATCCATTGTTTATTGAAAACTTTATAAATATTTGGTAAACCATTTGACAGCCAGTTTGGAAACTTCTTCTAGTTTACCGGGTTCTTCAAAGAGATGAGTGGCACCGTCGATAATGGTGAGTTCTTTGGGACAGGTTAATTGGACGAAGGCCTGTTGGTTGAGCTCGATTACTATGTCGTCGAGACTGCCAACAAGTAATAAGGTGGGGGATTGTACTTGTGACAAGAAGTCTAAAGATAGGTCCGGCCGTCCACCGCGGGAGACAACTGCCTTGATGTGTTCGGGTAAGATAGCGGCGGCGTTGAGGGCGGCGGCGGCGCCAGTACTGGCGCCGAAATAACCAAGATCTAAATTTTGGGTATCCTGGTTGCCCAAAATCCATTGGGTGGTTTGGACCAATCTATCGGTGATTAACTGGATATCAAATCTGGTTTCATATATTTCATCTTCTTTTTCGGTCAAGAGATCAAACAACAAGGTGGCGATACCGGCCCGGTTTAAAACTTCAGCTACATAATTGTTACGTTTACTAAATCGACTTGAGCCGCTACCGTGGGTGAAGATTACCAAGCTGGTTGACTGTTTGGAAATGGTGAGTAAGCCGGGGAGGGTGATTTTTTCGATTTCTATGTCAATTTCGGAATGGTTCATGAGTGAAATAAATAATTAATAATGAATAAT
>JAHJAL010000104.1 GCA_018814055.1 Patescibacteria group bacterium | reverse complement strand
GTAAAATCCGACGGCCGCATCCATACCAGCTTCAACCAAACCATCACCGCCACCGGACGACTTTCCTCCTCCAACCCCAACCTGCAAAACATCCCCATCAAAACCGATGTCGGTCGACTCATCCGCCGCGCCTTTATTGCTCCTCCCGGCCATCAACTAATTGCCGCCGACTATTCCCAAATCGAACTGCGGATCATGGCTCATATCGCCCAGGAACCAACCATGATCAAGGCATTCCAAGCCGGTCAGGACATTCATACTTCCACCGCCGCCTTGATCTACAATGTCGATTTGAACAAAGTTACCAATGACCAGAGATACAACGCCAAAACTATCAATTTCTCCATCATCTACGGTGCCGGCCCTCGCAATATTGCCGGCCAACTCGACATCTCTTTTTCCGAAGCCAAAGAATTTATCGACAATTATTTTACCAAATTTCCTCTCGTCAAAAAATACATGGACAAAGCCATCAAATACACCCAGACCAAAGAATATGCCAAAACCCTCTATGGTCGCCTGCGACACATTCCCGAAATCAATTCTCGCACACCCCAACTCAAAGCCGCCGCCGAGCGCATCGCCATCAATATGCCCATCCAGGGCACCGCCGCCGACATCATGAAACTAGCCATGATCCACATCTACCACGCCATCACCGACCAAAACCTCCCCATCAAAATCATCTCCCAAGTCCACGACGAACTCATCTTCGAAGTCCCCGATAAGCTCATCAACTCATTTAGCCAACTCATAAAAAAAGAAATGGAAAAAGTCTGCACTCTCAAAGTCCCCCTCAAAGTTGATATCGAAGTTGGTCAAAACTGGGGAGAGATGAAGAAAATTTAACTTTATGTTGCATATGAAAATCTATCTTGCTTCCAGCAACCAACACAAACTAACTCGCCTACAAAAATTATTCAAAAAAATCGATCCGGCAATCGAAATAGAATTAGTACCCGAATACATCGACGTCGAAGAAACCGGCCAAGACGGAATCGAAAATTCTTTGCTAAAAGTTCTTCCCTACAAAGGAAAATATAAATATCCTGTGCTTGCCAGCGATACTGCTGCCTTTTTTGCCAGTGAAAATTTTGATCCTACACATGTCCGTCGCATAACTCTCGCTGGCCATGACGAATCCAAATTAACCCAAGAAGAAATCGCCCACAAAATGCTAGACTATTATATAGAACTAGCCAATAAATACAGCGGCCAAAAAGATTTCTACTACACCGACTACTGGACCGCACTTTTCCCCAACGGTACCACAAAACAAATCAACTACCGGCGTCATTACACACTGACCAACAAAATAACCAAACCACTCGACATCTATATGCCCATGCGCAACCTCTACATCTCACCTCTAACCGGCAAATCTCCAATCTTGCACTCCGAGGAAGAATATTATATCGAGTTCAAACCCCAAATCAACGCCATGAAAAAATTAATAACGAATATTGAATAATCTCCGTACATTATTTCAATTATTCACCAATAATTAACGAGTTGTATGAATTATTTTGCATTATATGCTTAATTTATGTGAACGCACCTGTGTGAGCGTCATATATAGTACTGTCATACAGCAGCGAGTCTGCGGCACATAAATTAAGCATATAATGCAAAATAATTCATACAACTCGTTAATTATCAATTATTCATTATGCTATCGTTTGTCACCGGCCCCGACATCTTCCGGGCAAAACAATTCATCGATCAAATCATAAAAGAAACACTCGATCAAAACCCCCAAATCAATCTGCGAAAGATCGATGGATTTGATATCACACCCAATAAACTGTCCGAACAACTCGAACCCCTACAATTATTTTCTCAGCAACAATTACTCATCATCAAAAATCTATTCACCACCAAAAAACAAACTGCCGCCCAACAAACCTTCATAGACTACTTGGACAAACCTGACCCCAACAACATTGTCATCATATGGGAACAAAACAATCTAGATAAACGCACAAAAAATTACAAAAAAATCCAAAAACATTCAAAAACAAAAGATTTCCAACTTTTCAAAACCCCCCAACTCATCTCCTGGCTCACTAACTACTGTCGCCAAAACCAAATCAACATCCAACCAGACGCAATTCAAACCCTCGTTGGCAAAAACCCCAACACTTTCGCCATCTTCAATGAATTAATCAAAGCCAAAATATACTCCGACAACAACATTACCACCGACACCATCAATCAACTCACCCCCCAGACTCCCCAGGAAATTATCTTTGACCTCACTGATCAAATCGGCCACAAACAATCTTCCCTCGCTTACCAAACCGCCGTCAATTTGATCCAAAAAGGCGAAGACCCGCAAAAGATCCTCGCCACCCTCTCCACTCATATATTAAATCTAATTATCGTCAAACAATACTTGCTCAAAAACTCCACCCCAAACCAAATCATAACCCGAACCAATATCCACCAATTTGTCATCAATAAATGCGTCGGGCAATCCCGCAACTTCTCTATCGATGAACTCAAAACCATTTACCATCTTATCGCCCAAGCCGACTATTCATTAAAAACCGGCCAATCCACCTTTGCACAGGAGATATATAGGATTATTTACTTCCAACACCAAAACACCCCCCCCAATGTCATCGGTAGATCTTAAACGTCTATTCACACACTCTGGAAATGTTTTTTCACCTCATTCCCACCACCGCTCCCATAATCCCATTGTTCTTTTTGTCTCTCCGATAAGAAAAGTATTTTTTGTTGCAAAACGTACAATCCGAACCAATCAAAATATTTTCTAACAACACACCAGCTTCGATCAACTGAGCCCTACATATGTATTGCAAATCAATATATATTTTTTTGTTCTTTTCTGTCCGCCACTTATCACGATGCTTTATCGCAGCAAATTCTGATAATACATCCTCTTTTACTTCAAAACAACACCTCCCAATCGAAGGACCAACCAATACCTCGATATTTTCAGGATCAACTCCAAATTCATCTCTCATTTTCTTGACCATTTTGCCACCAATATCCTTCAATAAACCCCGCCAACCAGCATGTGCCAATCCAACTATTCGCCTAGTTGGATCAAAAAAATATACCGGCAAACAATCCGCGAACGTACCAAACAAAAACACTTCCCGCATAGCCGTGATCATCCCATCTACCCCCTCTATCCAATCATCTTTAGAATAAACACCTCGCCCCATATAGCTTTCGTCCACCACCTCAATCCGATCACCATGCACCTCCTCCATCGCTACCATCCGATCCATATCTACTCCCAAACCAACCAAGAACTTTTTTCTATTTTCCACCACCTTTTCAGCCAAAGTATTCTTCTTAAAAGAAAGATCGCCCATCAAGCGATCTGACATGGCAGTTATTATATTGTTTCCAAATACATCCATAATCCAAAAACATACAAAAATATCCTGAAACATCCTAAAACACTCAAAAACATACAATACTAACATATGTTTTTGAGTGTTTTAGGATGTTTTTGAATATTTTGGGATGTTTCTTTCTACGGCAACTTATCCAACACCCATCCCCACCAACTTGGCCACACATTCCGCAAAAATCCACTTGCCATATACACTAGCGCCAGCGCCAGCGCTACTACTACTACCGTCAGTATTATCCGTCCAAAACTCTTCATATTGCCCTCACCTTAATTATTATTTCCCCCTCATTCCACCCCTATTAATCTTCCTAGTCAATCTACCCTTCATTCTCGAAGCTTTATTCGGATGAATCGCCCGACTTTGCGCTGCCTTATCAATTGCCTTATAAGTGCCGGCCAACTCCTCCTTGATTTCTTCAACCGATTTCTTCTCATCCAAAGCTTTTTTCAAAACACCTTTAACCTTTCCCTTCGCCACTCTCTTCCTACCAAGATTCCTTACCCTTCTTTTGGCAGAAGTCTTGATTCTCTTTTTCGCGCTGCGAATATTTGCCATAATTTAGATCCCTTAAATATTATTAGCTCTTAACCACTATGTATATTATCAAGTATCAAGTATCAAATATCAAGTATCAAGAATCAATAATCTCGTAACATCCATCACTCTTGATACTTGATACTCAACAAGTAACCAGAATATATTATCAATCATACTTATCACCATTTTGTTTCTTGACACCCCCCAAAAACAAATGATACAATAGTAAGCTAAAAGATGCTATCCCCCTAGTAATTCACAAATTAGTAATTTCCCATGCCCAACAACAAAAAAACCACCCCCAAACAACAAATTACCGAAAAAATCAAAAACAGCCAAAATGTCCTGTTGGTCACTCACGTCAACCCGGATGGAGACGCCTTGGGATCTACCTTGGCTCTTTTTCACACCCTAAATAAATTAAACAAAAAAGTCCACATCGTTGCTTCCGGCAATATCTCCTCCAAACATGAATACCTACCGGGGCTGGACAATGTCAAACACGAAATCACCAGTGCCAAGCAATTCGTTATCACCCTCGACACATCCAATACCGGGGCCCCCCATAAAGTCAAATACCAAACTGAAGATAACAAAATAAATTTGATTATCACCCCCGACAGCGGCAATTTTACTGCCGAAGATGTTTCATGTCAAGAAGGACAACCCCAATTTGACTTGATTATCGTGACCGACACACCCAACCTGGAACGGCTGGATAATATCTATGACACCAACACTGAACTTTTTTATGAAACCCCGATTATCAACATCGATCATCACTCAGACAATGATAGTTTTGGTGAAATCAATTTGATAAACTCCAAAAGCTCATCCGTCTCTGAAATCATGATATCAATTATCGAATCATTATCCACCGAGCAACCCCTGCTAGACTCAGATATCGCCACCTGTATTTTAACCGGCATTCTTGATGATACCAACAGTTTTCAAAACACCAATACCACTCCCAAATCATTGACGGTTGCCGCTCAAATGATGGCGGCTGGTGCCGACTACCCAACTATTATCAAAAACTTATTCAAAACCCAACCACTATCGAAACTTCGCGCCTGGGGCAAAATACTTACCAAACTGCAAACCAAACCCAGCCTCAAATTGGCCTGGTCCACCTTGTCATACGCCGAATTGCAAGAAATGGAAGCTACTCCCGATCAAACCGGCGGTGTTATCGACGCCTTAATCAGCAACCTGCCCGACATCAAAGTCTTTCTACTACTGGTCCAAACTGATGAATTTATCAAAGGCAGTCTGCGTTCAATCGCTCCTTTGGATATCAACCCCATTGCTAGCGAACTGGGTGGCGGCGGGCATCCTCAGGCCAGTGGTTTCAAAATTTACGACAAAACTCTAGCTGAAGCCGAAGAGTTGGTGCTCAACACCATCGAAAAACACCTCTCGACTTCACCAACCACTTCCTCCGTCATCGAACAAAAAACAACCGCACCAATCTCGGAAGACTTACCACCTCAACCAGAAACAGAAACCGAGCCAAAACCACCCGCCTTTGCACCCGCGCCCCCAACCTCCCAAACAACTCCTCCGTCCCCCCCACCCCCCCCCCCC
>JAHJAL010000103.1 GCA_018814055.1 Patescibacteria group bacterium | reverse complement strand
GAAAAAGCCACTTTTACCCCCATATTCACCAGTTCATAAAAAACCATACTCAATATTGTGGTATCAGCCAACTTTTCTCCACCTCGCGCCTCGGCCACCACTTTCTCATCCGACGCAAAAAAACTGGCCATCTGTCGAATTCGATCGCGACGATGATTTATAAAAATTATCGTATCACCCTCCTCAACCGACCCAACCGGCTTCCCCATACTATCCACAATATACGTAGGCAGTATTTTCTCATCATATATCCCCTTACTATAATAATTTTCTATCAATTCCCCCACTGAACTGGCCGTCTGCGCCTCCACGCCCAACATAGCTTTATACGCCAAATCAGTCCGATCCCAACGGCTAATTCTATCCATCGCATAAAACCTACCGGCCACAGAAGCAACCCGTCCAAATCCAACCTGTTTGATTTTATCCTCCAATTCCTGCCAAAATTCATTAAACGATTGTGGCGGCACATCCCTACCATCGGTAAAAAGATGAAAAAACACTTTACTAAATTCCTGCGCCTTACACACATCCAAGAGTGCCAACATATAATCTGTGTGTCCATGCACACCAGCAGGAGAAAATACACCAGCTACATGCACTTTCTTCCTCTTCTTTTTGGCTATCTGAATGGATTCAATAATTTTTTTGTTTTTATAAAATTCACCATTCACTATACTTTCACGTATCATTGTCAAACTTTGTTTGATAATTGCACCCAAACCCAAGGTTATATGCCCCACTTCCGAATTACCATATTCTCCCCAAGGCAACCCTACCGACTCCCCTGAAGCTTTCAGCAAAACATGCGGATAATCATTCCACAACTTATCAAAAATTGGAGTACTAGCATTTATAATCGCATTACCTTTGGACTCCAATGACACTCCAAACCCATCAAGCACCAATAATACAACTGGATTTACCTTTTTCCATTCAATCTCATTTCCCATATATTTTTTTATTTCGCTACGTATTACCTTTCAAACGTAAATGGGCTCAGCAGGATTTGAACCTGCGACCTACCGGTTATGAGCCGGCTGCTCTACCCCTGAGCTATGAGCCCACATCAACACTACTTACTAATTATCAAGTATCAAGTATCAAGTTTCAAGTATCAATCCACAAAAAAAGAAATCTCATTGTTTAAATTGAGATTTCTTTTTCCAAATTCACCATTTCGTTTATAAAAAAATTCACATTATCCGCCCAACTATTATCACATGAATTACCATCAACACAACGTGGAGCCCATTTATTTTGGATCGATATTGGATCGTCCCGACCCTCGTCAAAATAATAATTACGTAATACCCAAGCCATATCTACTATTCCCTCTTCCCAACTTTCATACTTCCTGCCCTCGTGAATCCCCAAGCCAACAGCGTTGTAAGTACCATTTGTTGCATATCCAACTTTCCCAAAACCACTTTCCGCTCCCGTCATCGCTGGCATCAAATATACCGGCAAATCAAATAAATGAGCGTTTTCAACAAAAACATCTCCCAACCCGATCAATGGGCTATGTTGACTTTCAAGATATTGATTGATAACTTTTACTTGTTTTTGATTTTCACTTTCAACTTCATCAAGCAACCAAATCCCTCTCCAATCAAAACCCAAATCCAACTCCGCCGCCTTCGCTACATATATCACTTGATTTACGCCGCAATATACCACAATTGCTACAATCAAGTACACCAAAGTTTTAACGAAACCCATTAATCTTTCCATATATCCACCCTACTCATACAACATTCCAATAAATAATAAAAATACAGTGATCACTGACATAAAATCCAGTACCTTTGACCCAAAACCACTGGATGTTTTAACTTTTTTCACATCTCCCTCCTTTAAATAAACAACTGAAGTGTTAATAATACAAATAAAGTCTTCCTTGTTAATGTTCGCCCCGCATATCTATATTAACAATAGTGTTAATAATAAATCAAATTGTACGCACAAATACTTTATTAATAACTAATCTCAAAAATTTATCCACAATTATCACCATATATTTATAACATATGTGTTAATATGTAATTAGCGGCATAATTAAATAGTAATTTCTCTTTATATTATTTATGGAGAATCAATGAGCAATAAAGATCAAAGAATTTCCAAACAAGTTGGTAAAATTATTATCAAACAAATCAAAAAAAACTTACCGATCGGCACCCCCCTCAAACAAATTGCCAAAAAAACCGGTTACACTGAAGCATATTTGAGTCAAATTACCAACTTCGCCCGCGTTCCAGAAAAATACGAAGTGTACGAAAAAATATTTCATAAAGGATTCGGCCTCAAGAAAAAAGATATCGAAGATCTAATCATGGAAGCCAAAATAACCGAGGCGGGCATCGCCGATCCAGCGATAACCCTCATGCTCAAAGAAATTCCCTCCATGTCTAAAGACGAAAAACAATCAATTATCGATGCATTTGAATTGGTCAAACTCCGACGTGCCAAAAAACTCGCCTAACTTGAAATACTAACTTATCTTTCGCCATGTCTTCCCTTGCCCAACAAAAAGCCAACGAAGTTATCAAACTTTTTATATCCAATGACCCATATACTATTGCCGCCGGGGAAAATATTGAAGTATTCGAACAACCCATGTCCGGCCGACTCAAAGAATTATATTTTGGCGACTACATCGTTCTTAACCAAACTATGACCCACAACAATAAACGCCATTATTTGGCGCACGCCCTAGGACACCACTATATGCATACCGGCAACTACTTGTTTTTCACTCAGATGCGTTACCTGCAAAACACCAAAGAGGAAGTTCAGGCCGAGGAATTCGCCGCACATTTGTTGATCCCGAACAACAAACTTCGTCAAACTACCAACCTCAACATCGCCGAACTAGCCGACCACTTCCAAGTATCACCTCACTTCGTCAAATACCGTCTCGAACTACAAAGCAAACTTACTTCTCAATAAATCATAATTATCTCAAAACCAACGCTTCAAAATTATAGTCCCTCATTGCATTTTGCATTACCCTATTACTATACCGAAAATCTTCTCCACTATAAGTTCCCGGATCATGCGTAATAAAACCATATTGATCATATCCCACAATCACCACCACATGATAACCCATCTCCGGATAGTCACTTTTCTCTTCTTTTAGATATGCAGCCGTAGTTGGCACTATCACTGGATTACCATTGGTGATCTCTTTTTCTATATTCTCTGTTGTCCCATCAATTACTCTAAAAGTATCATAACCATAATAATCCTTGGCCAGATCTCCCATTTCCTGAGCGTAAATATCATATTCAGCACCATAATTTACAATTTGCCACCGAACCATATCTTTCAACTCTAAATCCGCTTGCTGCTTACTCAAATAAACGCCCATATAATAATAATGCGCCAACAATATACCAGCTTCTTCACAACTTTCATTGTGTTCCGACCAATTTGCAAACGGCGCCTGCATCACAAATGGCACATCCAATACTTTTGTTTCTGGAATCAATAATTCCTCATTCGCCACATAAGAACTCAACTTTGACTCCATAAAACTTGCGCTATTTTTAGCCAAAGCAGACTTTTCCACAGGCGAACACCCGCTACTAAACAAAATAATTACAAAACATAAATATATATACATTCTCATATTATCCTCTATATCTATCATATCAAATACTATTCAAAAAAAATAATACAGTATACAATTGAAATGCAATTATGTTTATATCTTATTATATTTGGTAAAAATCATGGCGACAAAAAAGAGGGCTACCAAAAAGAAAACTGCCAAGAAAAAGGTAGTACGCAAGAAAAAAACCAGCAAAAGGAAACCTGCCCGCAAGACCACCAAGAAAAAGACCAGCAAAAGAAAAAAGAAGTAAAGAATCAATTTTTTCTTTTATAAAGTAAATATGCAGCTTATATATGCTGCATTTACTTTGTCACAAAATTCTTGACTAATTAATAAATAAATGTTACAATAACCGGATACAAAAATAAAAATACATGATAATCTCCAAAATAAAAAAATACATCTCCGAGGGTGAATACGAAATCAAGTTTATCAAAAGCTTTCGAAGATTTAAAGGTATTCCCATCAAAGGTTTTATCGAACCGGACAACAGCATCATCCTGATAAATGATAAATTATCTATCAAAGAAAAAATCATTACCATTATTCACGAATTTCTCCACGAAATCCACCCTTCATGGAAAGAAAACAAGGTCGAAAGTACTAGTATAAAACTTTAT
>JAHJAL010000102.1 GCA_018814055.1 Patescibacteria group bacterium | reverse complement strand
CCGAATTATACCAAAAAACTAGATAATTTTATCTATCAAGCCATATCTCTTTGCCTCTTCAGGCACCATAAAGAAATCTCTATCAGCATCTTTCTCAATTTTGGCATATTTCTGGCCAGTATGTTTTACCAATATATCATTCAATCTTTTCTTCATCCGCAGCATCTCCTTGGCCTGTATTTCTATATCTGAAGCTTGACCCTCAACACCTCCCATGACCTGGTGAATCATTACTCTGGAATTCGGCAAAGCGAATCTCTTCTTTTTGGCACCGGCTGCCAGCAACACCGCTGCCATTGAAGCTGCTTGTCCAATACATATCGTTACCACATCCGGCTTTACATGCTGCATCGTATCATATATAGCCATACCGGCCGTTACTGAACCCCCGGGTGAATTGATATAGAATTTAATATCTTTTTTATCATCCTCACTCTCCAAAAACAACAACTGGGCAATTATCAGATTAGCAACCGCGTCATTTATTGGAGATCCAATAAAAATAATCCTTTCTTTCAATAATCTGGAAAATATATCATATGCCCTCTCCCCAAAACCTGATTTTTCTACCACAACCGGTATCAATTGGCTATTTTCACTCTTTTTTTTCATATTATTCCTTATAAATAATTGTTCAACCATCCACCCTATTCCACCATAACCTCTTCCAACCTCAAAAACAACTCCTCAACCACAAGCTTATTTCTGATATAATCCACATATTCCTGGCGATGGGCTTGTTTTTGATATTGTTTGTAAACATCCTTCCAGTCATTTGGACGGCTATTTACCAATTCATTTTTGGCTATTTGTAACTCATTATCTATATACTCTTTGACTTTTTTTTCATCAACCTCAATTTTCTCAATCTTGACCAGTTCTCTTATTATCAAATTTATCCTGGCTCTTTTTTTGGCTTGATCGGACCAACCTTCTTCTACTTTGACTCTATCCAATTTTTCTCTTTCAAGATATTCTTCAAGTTTTAACCCCTTTTTGTTTAGATTTTGCTCCAGCTCCCCCCACATTATACTAATTTCTGCTTTTACCAGACCCAGCGGCATATCTATTTCTGTTTTTTCATCAATTTTTTCTACAATTTCGTTCCTGATCTCATCTTGATTGGCCAGCTTCTTCTCCGTTTCTAAATTCCCGGCAACGTACTTTCTGAAGGCAGCTACATCGGATACATCCTTTACACTCAAAGCTTTCACAAATTCATCATTTAATTCCGGCTTCCTAACCTGCCTAATCTCATGGATTGTAACCAAAAACTTTACTTTTTTACCTGCCAATCTCTTGTCTCTAAAATTCTCATCCAAATCCAGCTCAAATTCCTTGTCATGCTTTTTTTGCACACCGATTAACTGCTCTTCAAAACCAGGTATCAAGCTATTTTTTCCAATTATCAATGGAAAATGTTTAGCTCCTGCATCAGATATCTTTTCACCCTCCACCTCCACCTCAAAATCCACATCTATCCAATTACCTTCAGATATTTTATAGTCATCCTTTACCTGCTCCAGAGTAGATCTCTTGGACAACAGGTCGTCAATCGCCTTTTCGATATCTTCTTTCGAAACTTCCACCGCTTTACTGGATATCTTTATTTTCTTGTATTCAGGTAATTTTACTATTGGATATACATCCACCACCGCCTCAAATTCCAAACCTTTATCAATCACATCAAAATCAATTTTCGTAACAAATTTAATCTCCGGCATTCCAACAGTGGCAAAATCATCTTTACTCTCCACCACTACATCGTAGTACTTCTGTTTGACTGCATCGTCAATCGTTTGGATTAACCATTTTTCTCGATCAATGTTTTCAGCCACCATATCGCCGGGGGCTTTCCCTTTACGAAAACCTTCAATAGTTATATCCTTTGCCAATTCTTTCAAAGACGCTTCATGAAACTTGACCAATTCTTCGGAAGAAACCTTGATGAGCAGTTTTATCTGGCTATTATCGATTTTTTTCACTTGATAATCATTTTTTTTTGTCATGTTTTTTTATCCTAATTCACAATTTATTTCTTCTCCAACACTTCCAGGCCGGGTAAAGTCTTATTGGCAATATACGACATCAAAGCTCCACCGCTGGTCGATACAAAATCAAATTTCTCACTTATTTCTAGTTTTCTAATTACCGCCACGGTATCACCACCCCCTGCCATACTAAAAACATCGGCCTCGGCGATCGTATTTGCCATTTCATTGGTACCATTACTAAATTCAGACTTTTCAACATACCCAAAAGGTCCATTCCAAAATATCGAACCTGATTTATTTATTACTTCCTGATATTTGTCTACACTTTTTTCACCGACATCAAATATTCCTTCCCCATCATCGCATACATTAAAAATTGATATTTCCTTTTTGATTATTTTTTCAAAATCAACATCAAACACCTTTAATTTCCGATTATTCAAAACATCACCGATTACCAGATCTTGAGGAAATACAACCCGAAAATTATTTTGCGACTTGAATTCCAAAAAACTATCAACCGCCGCCACGCTACCTCCAGAAACTACCGAGTCCCCCACTCCATATCCGAATCTTTTCAAAAAAGCTACCGCAATACTTGAACCAAATACCACTCCATCAAGTTTGTCTGACAAGGCCTGTATCACCGGTATCTTATCCTCCAACTTAATACCACCAAAGAACCCCCAAAATGGCTTCTTCACATTTTGTATGAATTTATTTATTCCCTCATATTCTTTCATCATATTCAAACCAGCATATGCGGGCAATAACTCCGCTATTTTTGTGACGCTGGCATGATCCCGATGAGCTACTGAAAAAGCATCCAATACAAAGACATCAGCCAAATTTGCCAGCACTTTGGCCAATTCCATATCACCGTCCTCTTCTCTTTGATCAAATCTAATATTCTCCAGGCATATTACCCTGTCTTTTGACGTTTCTATCATTTTTTTGGTGACCCCGCTAATATCATCTTGTATGTATTCCACCTCTTCCCCCAAACATGATTCCAATTCTGCCACCACCAGTTTTAATCTCAAATCATCCACCACACTTCCCAACGGCCGGCCAAAATGAGACACTATCACAATTTTTTTTACTCCCTTGGTCAACAAAAACCTCAGATTCGCCAAACTTTCAATTATCCGAGTATTATCCGTAATCACCATGTCTTCAACCGGCACATTGTAGTCTACCCTCACCATCACAACTTTGTTTTCAACATCAGCGTCATTAACCGATCTAATCTGCATACATTTTCTCCATATTTTTTACCAATTCAAATAACCGATTACTATAACCCCACTCATTGTCATACCAGGCAATAATTTTTAGTAAATTGCCATCCACCACCTTGGTCAAATCCAGATTTACAATCGAAGAATGTTCATTCCCGATTATATCCGTGGAAACCAATGGATCATGCGTTGCCTCGATAATACCCTTGTAAGCACCGGCGGCTGCATCTTCTATCACTTTATTAACTTCCTCTGCAGTTGTATCTTTTTTCAGAACAAAAGTAAAATCAGACAACGATCCACAAACTACAGGCACTCTAATCGCCATACCATCAAATTTGCCCTTCAAATCCGGAATAGTTTCGGTAGTGGCAATTGCTGCCCCGGTAGTGGTTGGAATGATATTCATCGCTGCTGCCCTACCCCTTCTTTTGTCTTTATGGGGTGCATCCACCAGCCTCTGATCAGCGGTATAGGCATGTATCGTCGTCATCATCGCCTTCTCAACCCCAAAATTATCATTGATAATCTTTGCTACCGGCGCAATACAATTGGTTGTACATGAAGCATTAGAAACTATATCCTGATCTTTCAAATTTTCATCGTTTACCCCTATCACAAAAGTCTCCACGTCTCCGCCCTTGGCTGGAGCTGAGATTACCACCTGCTTCGCCCCGGCCTTAAGATGCTTACTCGAACCCTCCCGCGTTACAAAAAAGCCGGTAGATTCAATCACCACATTCACTCCCAGCTTCTCCCACGGCAATTTTTCCGTATCTTTTTCTGACAGCACGCCTAATTTATGACCATTTACCATCAAATATCCTACAAATTGGTCATCTCCAGGCTCACTAGATACTTCTCCCTCAAAATTTTTGTATACGCTATCATACTTAAACAGGTGGGCCAACGTCTCTACATCTGTCAAATCATTGACCGCCACAATATTTTTGTGCCAGTCATTGTTGACCGCCGCTCGAAATATTTGTCTTCCTATCCTTCCAAAACCATTGATTGCAACTTTCATAATTCACTCCTTATAAAAAAATAATACACAAAAACAAATCGAAAGTAGCCCCCTTTCAACTTTCAATATAACCTTCGACTACTTTTTACCTTTATCATTATAAGTTTCAAACGCCCTCAACACTTCCAACGGCAAAGCAAAAATCACCGTATTTGACTGATCACTGCTTAGATCATTCAAAGTGCTCAATGTCCTCAAGTGCAAAGCACCGGGCGCTGAACTCAACTTCTTCGCCGCCTCTACCAAATTATCAGCCGCCTGTCTTTCACCATCCGCTTTGATTATCGTCGCCCTTTTTTCTCTCTCTGATTCGGCCTGTTTGGCAATCGTGCGCACCATATTGTCAGGCAATATCACATCCTTTAAAGCCACATTTTCTACCTCAACTCCCCAACCATCTGTCGTTTTATCCACAATCTCTTTGATCCGAGCCGAAATTTCATCACGTTTTGACAACAATTCATCCATTTCCACCTCACCCACGATATTTCTCATAGTTGTCTGCGCCAATTGATAGATCGCATAATTATAATCCTCAACCGCCAATATGGCCTTTTCGGCTGACACCACTTTGTAATATATAACTGCGCTTATTTTCACCGCGATATTATCTTTGGTCAAAGTCTCCTGTTCAGGAACATCTACCACCCTGGTCCTCATATCTACTTTCTTCCAAGTCTGAAAAATAGGCAAAACAATCCTCCAACCGGAACCCATTAGCCCGGAATACTTACCAAAAGAGAATTTTACTCCCTTTTCATACTCATTTACCTGCTTTATAGCCGAGATAACAATAAAAAATACGATGATTGCCAATGGTAAAAAAGCCCCAAACAAAGCGATCAATACTTCCATATCATCACTCCAATTTATTAAATATTATTGACAAATATATTATAAAACATTGCTAAACATTTAAAAACACTTACAAACATTGATACACACCATAATATGGCTGTCTATAAGTGTTTTCTAACAAAAGAGTACTCGGGTAATTCCAAACAAGATTTGATAAAAAATAGTTTGTTCGTATTCACAACTTTTCCAATATCTTTTCCCTTTTCATCCAAAAAATTACTTATCTTCAATTTCAAAATCTTATCAGGCGTCATCACTTCCAGTTTGTCAGTTGTCATTATCTGATTTCTTGCTTCAATTTTTACCAAATCCCCTGCTCTGCCCTTGACCAATCCGACAAACTTCCTATTACCCTGCTTTTCATAAGATTTGGCTGATGATAAATCTTTTTGATTCCCTCCAAAAAAGCCTTTCGAATATCCTCTGGTATTAATCGACTCTAATTCTCTTTTTAATCTATTTTTCTGCTTATTATATAGACCCATACTATCACAAGCCATGTCCAATGCCTTTCTATAAACCCTAACCACTGTCGCGAGATAAAATATGCTTTTGTTTCGCCCTTCGATCTTCAAACTTACCACCCCGGTATTCAAGACTTTGTCCATCTGTCCAATCAAGCATAGATCCTTTGAATTAAAGAAATAACTGCCCCTCTCGTCCTGTTCGACTTTCATCATATTTCCCGGCCTTTGCCTTTCTTCCAAATACACATCATACTCCCAACGACAGCAATGGCTACAATCACCCTGATTGGCATCCCGATTCGTCAGATAATTACTGATATTGCACCGGCCCGAATACGACATGCAAATCGCCCCATGCACAAAGATTTCCAACTGAGATTTTGGTAATTTCTTGTGAATCAGTCGAATATCTCTCCAATCCACCTCTCTGGCCAAAATTATCCTCTCAAAACCCTGATCATGCCAAAATTCTACCGCTTTGTGATTGGTCACATTGGCTTGCGTACTCAGATGCAGTGGAATCTGAATTTTCAAATCTTTGATAACTTGAAACACCCCCGGATCAGCCACAATCAATGCATCCGGATTGAGCCGCGCCAATTTTCCCAAAAATTTCGGCAATTTTCTGATGTCAGCATTATGCGCAAAAATATTTACCGTCACATACACTTTCTTGCCCAAATCATGCGCATATTTGATTCCCTTTTCCATACTCTTCAAATCAAAACCAATCTGCCTCACCCGCATACCAAAATCCGGCACTCCGGCATACACCGCGTCCGCCCCATACATAAATGCAATCTTCAACTTTTCCAAATCCCCCGCCGGCGCCAACAACTCAGGTTTTTTTGTACTCATCACATATCTCTCCAATAGTTCTCTCGCCATCTTTTATCTGCCGATATATTTTCTCCGAATCAACTTTTTTCTCCAAATCTTTAAGCGCACTCAAAATAATACTTTTAATTGCCTCATCTGAGGACAAAATATCCGTATACACTCCACTATCATTGAGCCCGATTATAACTTCTTCACCTTCCTTGATTACTTTGTCTTCAGGAGAAATATATAATTTCTGATCACCATATTCTTTTACCACAACATGCTCTTCCCCAAAACAACCTCTGGAGTATTGTGACAACCAATACCGCTCCTCTATAATCTTATTTCCATTTTCTGCTAATTTCATACTTACCATCATTAATTTACTAAAAAAAGACATAACTTCAAACCTGCCTCTACTTTACAATATTTAGCACCAAAAAAACACCCTATCTCCTACTTTCCTATCTCCTAATTCCCTCCTCACGTAATTTAATAAGCCGGATCTATCGCCAAAAAATTATGCGGATTCACAGAATTACCATTTTGATCATTGATCTCAAAATGCAGATGTGGTCCGGTGGTAAAATACCCCGCCCCAACTGTGCCCGGCGCTCCTCCGGACAAACCAATCACCTCTCCCCGAGCCACATATTCACCACTACCGACAAATATTTCAGACATATGCAAATATTTTGTCAAAAATCCACTGGGATGTTGTATAGCAACGTAGCTCAAACCAGAATTTCCCGAATTATGAGCTACCACAATCACGCCACTCGCCGCCGCATAAATCGGTGTGCCCTGCGCCGCATACAAATCAACCCCCGTATGAGGAAAACCAAAGCCATAATACGGATCCATATAATCACCACCAATTATACTTATTCGATTTACACCCGCCAAAGGATAACCGAATCCTTCACCATCCATTTCCAAATTGGGATATTGCTCCAGTAACTTCTTTCTGGCTTCTTCGATTAATTTGTCAATCTCCTCTTCAATTGCCGCTTCTTCCGCCATTGCCGCCTCAAGTTGCTTTTGAAATTCTTCCTCTTCGCCCTTGGTTTCTTCCAGCAAAATCTCTTTACTCTGCCGCTGATTTTCCAACGCATCTTGCTCATCCAGTTTTCTTCCCTTCAAATCATCCAATTCGCTTTTTTCATCATTCAGCTCTCCCCGCTGTTTCTCCAGACTCGATTTGATTTTGTTTATCTCAATTATCGTCTTTCTTACTTGTTCTTTGACCGTCTCGATATAAGTAACTTGGTCTACAAAATCGGAAAAATCTTTGG
>JAHJAL010000101.1 GCA_018814055.1 Patescibacteria group bacterium | reverse complement strand
ATTCATTATTAATTATTAATTATGATCAGACGCAAAAAAACCAAGAAAATACAAATAGGTAGTATCGCGATCGGTGGCAGAGCTCTCATCACGGTGCAATCGATGTGTACGACCAAGACGCATGATGTGGCGGCGACGGTCAAGCAGATCAAGGGTTTGCAAGCAGCGGGTTGTGAGATTATTCGAGTAGCGGTGCCCAATATGGAAGCAGCCAAAGTACTCAACAAGATTAAAAGTCAGATCAAGATTCCGTTGGTGGCGGATATTCATTTTGATTATCGGTTGGCATTGGAAGCGATCAAGCAGGGGGTTGATAAAGTGAGGATAAATCCGGGGAATATTGGTTCGGAGGATCGGGTGAAAGCGGTGGTTGAAGCAGCCAAGAGGAAAAAGATCCCGATCAGAATTGGGGTAAATTCTGGTTCGTTGCAAAAAGACATTTTGGAGAAATACAATTACAAAGTAACGGCTAAGGGTTTGGTGGAATCAGCTTTGAGGGAAGTAAAGATTCTGGAGAAATTTAAGTTTACAAATATTGTGATTGCGATCAAAAGTAGCGATGTGATGCAGACTATTGAGGCAAATACGATGTTATCTAAGAAGGTAAAATATCCATTGCATCTTGGTGTAACTGAGGCGGGGACGCCGTTTACTGGTATGACTAAATCGGCGATTGGTTTGGGAACTTTGTTATTCAATGGTATTGGGGATACTATTCGAGTGTCACTGACGGCTGATCCGGTTGAGGAGGTGAAAGCTGGTTGGGAGATTTTGAAAGCTTTGGATATTCGCCAACGAGGTCCAAAAATTATTAGTTGTCCGACCTGTGGTCGGACGGAGATTAATTTGATCAACTTGGCCAATCAGGTGGAGGAAGCGGTCAAGGGTATCAAGCAGCCGATCAAAATTGCGGTGATGGGTTGTGTGGTCAATGGGCCGGGGGAAGCGAGGGAGGCGGATATTGGTGTGGCGGGTGGTGTGGGTTGTGGAGCGATTTTCAAAAAGGGTAAAGTGATCAAAACGGTCAAAGAAAAAGAGATTTTATCTGCTTTGCTTGAGGAGATTGACAGGATAATAAAGAAATAATTGTCTATTGCATTTTTTTGGACGCATCGTTTTGGTGTGTCTTTTTTTATATAATAAGGAGGATAGTAAAAAGTACGTGGGTTGGATATGAACGATATTTATAAAATTTATTGTTTCCAGAATTTTTCAGATTATTTTAAATAGACATATCAAGAGCATAAACCGGGCAACGGTGTTATCGACTTTGTCTTTGGTGTATAGTTTATATCAGGTAATTATGAGACCTATTTTGGGATATTTGGTGGATATTGACTTGCGGTACACATTTTTGGTGATAGCTTTGGGAATTATGTTGGGAATTACTTTCTTTCGAATAAAAAAAGAGGATGTAGTGGTATGTGCAAGAAAAAAGTGGTGACAATCGGGGGAGGTACGGGTAGTTTTATGTTGCTTTCCGGTTTAAAGGAGTATCCGATCGATTTGTCGGCGATTGTATCGATGGCGGATGATGGTGGTTCTACGGGGGTATTGCGAGATGAGCTGGGAGTGTTGCCTCCCGGTGATGTGCGGCAATGTTTGGTGGCCTTGAGTGAGTCACCCCAAACGTTGCGCGATTTGATGAATTATCGGTTTGAACGGGGTGGTTTGAAGGGACATAGTTTTGGAAATATTTTTCTATCAGCATTTGAAAAAGTTACTGGAAGTTTTGACAAAGGTGTCAAAGAAGTGGGTAGGGTTTTGAAGATCAGGGGGGAAGTGATTCCAGTTACTGCTTTGGACGTGAACTTATATATGGAGTTGAAGGATGGATCTATACTTCAAGGAGAAGATGAAATAAATAAATGCGCTAGGTTGCAGAAGATTGGAATTTTGAAAAATTATCTCAGGCCTCATGCCAAGGCCAGTAAGCGAGCGATAAGGAAGATTCTGGAAGCTGATTTGGTGGTGATCGGCCCGGGTAACCATTATTGCAGTATTATACCCAATTTTTTGGTTGGGGGAATTAGTCGGGCGATAATTCGCAGTCGGGCCAGAGTTGTTTATAATTGCAATTTAGTGAATAAAAAGGGGCATACCTCGGGCTATTCTTTGGGAGATTATGCTAGTGATATAAACCATATTATTGGTCAGGATAGAATTGATTATGTTATTTTTAACAACAGAAAGCCTAGTCAGAAATTGATTGAGAAGTATAATCGAAAAAGGGAGATGCTGGTAGAAAATTGTAGTAGTAAAAACAAAAAATACCCCTATCGGGTGATAGAGGCCAATGTTTTGAGTAATGTTACGCCAAAATATAGTAAATCAGATGTGTTGGCGGGGCAAAGGGCTTTTATAAGACATGATAGTCAGAAGTTGGCAAGGGTATTGATGAAATTGATTTAATTCTTGATAAGAGCTTTGAAAAATTTGTAGGTGATCTGGAGGGGATTGATGTGGGATTTTTGTTGAT
>JAHJAL010000100.1 GCA_018814055.1 Patescibacteria group bacterium | reverse complement strand
TTATCTAATAATAAAGATTGATCATTTAGTGAATGATTTGTTGAAGAAAACAGAAATGTTTCCCGAAGATTTCTTCTCGTCAGAAAAAGAAGAAAAAATTATTGAATTAATCCGAAGTAAAAAATATCACAAAGTTGATATTACTTGCCCGAATGGTGATATCAAGGGATTTAATTTATCAGAATACGTCGACAAAGAACAACAATTCATTGAGTTATTGAGATCTGAGAAGTGCCTAGATGTGACAGCCAAAGGATTTAATGGCGAGGTTCAGGTTTACGAGAAAATGATAAAAGTTAAATTATAGCGACCATAGTGTTGGAGCTGTTTTACAGATTTGTTTCAGTGCCTGATAGTGTTCAGAGCTGAACGAATATGATAAATGTTAACAATAAAGGAATGTAGAAAATACTTAAAAAAATACACCCTATCTAACAAACAAATAGAAGAATTAAGAGACAATATGTATTCAATTGTGGATGTGATTTTGGAGGATTACATAACCAATACCAAAGACAAGGCAAAATCAACTACCAGCGGACAGGATAAAAAATAAAGAAATATTGTAAAAAAATAATATGAAAAAGAGAAAAGCATTAATTTATTGCAGAGTATCATCCTTTCAACAAGTCAAGGAAGGGCATGGCAATGATGGTCAGGAAGATAGATGTAAAGGATACGCAAAGACTAAAGGGTATCAAGTAGTTAAGGTTTTCAGAGATGAGGGAATATCGGGAAGTTTGTTTGATAGACCGAGCATGAAGGATTTACTTCTGTTTGTAGATAGCAATAATCATGAAAAATATGTTCTAATTTTTGATGACTTGAAAAGATTTGCTCGTGATATTGTGGTTCATATTAAATTGAAATCAGAATTTCAATCAAGAGGTATAGTAATTGAATGCCCTAATTTTAATTTTGAAGATAGTCCTGAAAGTGAATTTGCGGAAAATATATTAGCTTCTGCAGCGCAATATGAAAGAAAATCAAATGCGCAACAAGTGATTAATAAACAGAAGGCAAGGTTATTGAGGGGTTACTGGCCGTTCGGCGCTAAGATATTTCCATATGAATTTATTACCACAGAAGAACATGGAAAGTTACTACATCCTACAAATAAAAGAATGGCTTCAATAATAGCAGATTGCTTATTGAGATTTGCTGACGGGAGACTGACAAATAAAGCCGAAATGCAAATATATCTACAAGATAGAGATTTGTATGGAGATGGCAGTGAAGTGAAGAAGGGTTTGCCTGAGAGGATCTTAAGCCATGTATGGTTTTTTGCCGGATATATAGAATTTCCAAAATGGGGGGTTAGTAGAAGAGATGGACACCATAAACCCATAATAGGTGAGGAGATATCAAGAAGAATTGAAGACAGGCTAAATAATAAACAATCTAGAAAGCTGTGTAAAAACAAGAGTGATATTTTTCCCTTAAGGAAGTTAGTAAAATGTGGATGCTGTCAGAAAGATTACACTAGCTCATCCCCTACTAACGGCTCAGGTGTTAAGGTCTACCGTTACACGTGCAACAATTCACAATGTAAGGTCAAACCAAAGAACATAGAGCCAGATTTGCTCCATGGGGAATATTACAAACTGTTGACTGTCATAAGCCCCGAGAAGGAAATAATTGATTTTGCAGAGGCAATTGCCGAGGATTTATGGAAAGACAAAGAAATGAATATGGTCCAAAGTAAAAAAGACCAAGAAAAGAATTTGAATTTGATAATAGGAGAAATCGAAAAATGTGTGGACCTTGCTGTGCGCGCCAGTGGAGATGTGATGCGAGAAAAGTATGAAGCTAGGGTAGAGTCATTAGAAAAACAAAAAGGTGAACTAGAAGGCAAGTTTGATTATCTGGAGGATGTGAATTTTATTGATGCACTGGAATGTGCCATGGATTTTATCGGAACGCCACAAAAATATTGGCAGGAGTCGGGTGTAGACAACAAAAGAAGGATACACGGGTTGATATTCCCCGAAGGTTTGAGCTTTGACATGAAAAATGGTTTCGGAACGGTCGAAAAAGCGCTCCCATTCATGTTAAATGAGGCGCTTTGTGAGCCTAGAGCTCGTCAAGTGGAGATGGCCGGAGTCGAACCGGCGTCCAGAGGTGACGATTGATTATTTTCTACATGTTTAGCTGTTTTGGATTTTTTACCTAAGAATTCATTCAAATAAACAGCAAATAAATGAAACCTAGGTACATAAAAAGCTTGATTCATTTAGTTATGTAAGCCAAATGAGGGCAGCGCGAATTTTATGGCACCCTAGATCTGGCCGTCGCGCCGGTCAGGTAGGATGACTGCCTAAAAAGTTAGGCAGCGATAGCAGCAGGAGCTAATTGAAGTGGTGCAAACAAGTTTGCGGCCAATTTTTTCACTTTGCTGGCTATATTGTCGACATTTGTCGATGTTGCAACTTATGAATTAAAGTGGGTAAGTTACCCCTCACTACATGCGAATAATTAATGTGCAGATCTGTCAAAGCCAAAATCATCCCCAGGATAAGCTTTAGTAATAAAGTTTATACTGCGAGTGAGTTTGTGTGTTTATACTTTCCCAAATCTTCTTTTCATCTTGCGATCGAGATCTTTCTTTTTGATTTTTTCGCGTTTATCATATTGCTTTTTTCCTTTGCCAATACCTAGTTCCACTTTGACCAATTTGTTGTTTTGGATGAATATTGACAGGGGGGCCAGGGCCAGGCCTTTTTCTTTGAGTTTGCCGAGCAGTTTGTTGATCTCTCGGCGGTTGAGCAGAAGTTTGCGGGTGCGGATGGGATCGTAGTTGGCGTCAGTGTGTTGCTTGTATTTGGTGATATTGGCGTTTAGCAAGAATGCTTCATTGTTGATGATTCGGGCATGGGCTTCTTTGATGCTGATTTTGCCTTCGCGGATGGATTTGACTTCATGACCCAAAAGAGCGATGCCGGCAACCAGCGTGTCGAGGATTGTGTAGTCATGACGGGCTTTTTTGTTGCGGGCGATGATGGTTTTCATGCTCTTATTCTAACAAGAATTACTGTTTTTTGTCAAGGTTATTCATTCCCTATCCCATTCTTCGATGATCACACCAACAGTGGCAGCGATGGGTATGGCTAAAATAACTCCCCAGATACCGGCGATGGTGCCGCCGACAAGTAGAGCAACGATGATTGATACGGGGCTAAGTCCGACGAAACTGCCCATGATTTTGGGGGTAATAAATTGACTGTCGATTTGTTGGATCAAAG
>JAHJAL010000099.1 GCA_018814055.1 Patescibacteria group bacterium | reverse complement strand
TCATATTGATAAAAAAATTAATTGCTTCCTCAACCACAGACAAATTGAGAGAATAATAAACAAATTGACCTTTTCGCTCATCAATAACCAAATTTGCTCTCTTCAATATATCCAAATGGTGAGATAAAGAAGCTTGAGAAATCTGAAAATACTTCAACAACTCTTTCACCGACATATCTCTTTTTTTTAACAATTCCAAAACCTTTCGTCTATTCTTATCTGACAATGCTTTAAACACAGAATCCATAATTTATTCATTAGATATAGATACATAGATAACCATCTATATTATAATATAACCAACAACTCGTGTAAATTATTTTGTAGTCTTTTTCAGTTAATATTTCTCTCTTCAATCAATGCAAATTTGATACAATATACATGATTGACTAAAAGATTATTATTTATCCACTATAAAAACGAAAAAATGAAATTTCCAAAACTCTTCTCACCCGGCAAAATCGGCCCCATGACTCTCAAAAACCGTATCGTCATGCCCCCGATGGTACGCAACTATGCTACTACCAAAGGCGCGGTTAATTCACGATACCTGGCCCACATCGAATCAATCGCCAAAGGCGGTGTTGGCATGATGATTCTGGAGGCCACCTTTATATCACCCGAGGGCAAAGGATTTACTCACGAACTAGGGATCGACAAAGACAATCTCATAGGAGGCCTCAAAAAGTTAGCCGACATTGCTCACAAACACAAGGCCAAAATCGGTGTCCAACTTTATCACGCCGGCCGACAAACCCACCACAATACAACTGGCAAAAAACCGGTCGCGCCCTCACCCATCCCTTGTCCCCTCATACAAGATCCACCCAAACAACTTTCATCGTCCCAAATAATTGAACTCGAAAATAGATACGCCAACGCTGCCATGCGAGCCAAAGAAGCCAGCATGGATTTTGTCGAAATTCATGGTGCCCACGGCTATCTTATCACCCAATTTCTTTCATCATTGTCCAACAAAAGAAAAGATAAATATGGCGGATCATTTACCAACCGATTCAGATTCCTAAAAAATATTGTACTCAAAACCAAAGCCGTGGTTGGCAATGACTATCCTATAATAGTACGCCTATCGGCCGATGAACTCCAAGACCATGGATTAAAAATCAAAGACACCCAGCAAATAGCCAAAGAATTAGAAACACTGGCTGTGCATGCCCTGCACATATCCGTCGGAAATTACGGATCTTATACTCAAGGGTTATTGATTCCACCTATGGCAATACCCGAAGCAGTTTTGGTCAAATACGCCTCGTCCATCAAAAAAGTCGTCAAAATACCAGTGATCACGGTTGGTAAAATTCACTACCCCGAACTTGCCGAACAAATTCTTGGTAAAAATCAAGCTGATTTTATTTCCATTGGCCGCGGATTATTGGCCGATCCAGAATTTCCAAACAAATGCCAATCTGGTCAACTCGAGGATATCAACCACTGCATATCCTGCAATCAAGGATGTATAACACGACTTTTCGCAGGACAAGATGTCCAGTGCACTATCAACCCTTTTTGTAGCTTTGAATTAAAACTCAAATTTACCAAAGCCAAAAAACCTCAAAAAATAGCCATCCTTGGTGCCGGTCCAGCTGGGCTTTATTGCGCTTTTAACCTCTCAAATCTCGGACATAGCGTCACCATGTACGAGAAATCCAAAAAACTGGGCGGGCAACTCAACCTTGCCGAAAAAACCCCATTCCGTCAAGGCATCACAACATTCAAAAATTATCTTATAAACCAAGTCAAAAAAAGTAAAGTCAAAATACATCTTGGCAAAACAATTGATCTCAAAAACATCAAAAAAATAAACCCTGATATTGTAATCAATGCTACTGGTTCCCACGCCATCATACCACCCATCAAAGGCATTGATCACAAAAATGTCATCTTGGCCGACAAAATCCTATCCGGCAACCCCAAGCTCAAGAAAAAAATAATCATCATTGGCGGCGGTTGCCAGGGGGCCCAAGTAGCTGACCTCCTCTCATCCAAAAAACACCAAGTCACAATTATCGAAATGAATCAAAATATTGCCACAGAAATGCCTCTGGCCGAACGAAATTTACTATTGGAAAGACTGCAAAAAAACAAAGTTGTAATCCACGCCAATACCAAAGTCTTACGGATTGACAAAGACGGGGTGGTGGTCAAAAAAGGCAAAGGCCAAACCAAAATCAAATCAGATCAAGTGGTCCTCTGTCTCGGGCGGCATCCCAATCTGGAAAGCTACATCAATCTCAAAAAACTAGTCAAAAAAATCTACAATATCGGCGATTCAGACCAAGTCAGCCGAATCAATGACGCCATCCGTGCAGCCGCCAACACCTGCGCCAAAATCAAATAATTTATCTCTTATATACCCCCACAATCTTACAAAAAAACAACATTTCAAAGGAGGAAATGTTGTTTTGCGTGTATTTATAAAATTATTTATCTATCATGATAGAGAAAATACCCAGCTGGGCCCGCGATGCAATAATTTATCACATCTATCCGCTGGGATACTGTGATTGTCCCTCTATCAATCCGATCGCCAGAACCTCGCCCAGCATTCAAAATCTACAGCCGATCAACCGTATTTGCAAAATAAGAGATTATTACGATTACTTTCGATCTCTAGGGATCAATACTATATATCTCGGCCCTCTTTTCGAATCATGCACTCACGGGTATGATGTCATAAATTATTTCCAAGTCGACCGTAGACTTGGTGCCAATCAAATCCTAAAAGAAATAATCAACGAACTCCATAGTCGGCAAATCAAAGTAATATTGGATGGTGTGTTTCATCATACCAGTCGTCTTTTTCCATGTTTTGTCGATATCAAAAAATATAAGCAACAATCAAAATTTATCAGTTGGTATCAAGATATTGACTTTCACAAAGATACAGTCTGGCAAGACGGTTTCAGTTATAAGACATATCTTGACCACGTCGAATTGCCAGTTTTGAATCTCCACCACCCCGACACTCAAAAATTCATCCACAAAGTCAGCAATTTCTGGATCAAAGAATTTGATATTGACGGTTGGCGGCTCGACGTAGCCCACCACATTACTCCTGTTTTTTGGCAAAACTTTGAAC
>JAHJAL010000098.1 GCA_018814055.1 Patescibacteria group bacterium | reverse complement strand
CTTGCTCAATATCATTGATATCATAAAACCGTAAATCCCCCCCATCATCCTGCGCGTTGCGATAATCAAATGTGCTCGGCAACTCAATTTTTACTTGAAAATCATCCAAAGGAGTAGCCGGTGTCAGGTCAATCTCCCGCGAATATTTCCACTCCGTACTCTCACCACCAGCCAAAAAACCGGCATTATTAGCCCCAGATGAGTCGGCTATAGTCGAACCTGAACCTTCGTCAAAATGCCACAAACCTGTAACCCCGTCGTCTACCAAATTGATACCATGCCGCCAATTACTATCATGAAAAGGGGAGAAAGCAATCAGGCGTCCATCAGTTATTTGTAATTTCTCACCCGTCGCTTCACCATATTCATTCAAGCTTTCCAACTGGGTTATCGACTTAAATCGATTTGAACTCAATACCCGGACAATATTACCCGAGTGTAATTTAATATTCTCTATCAAATCTTTACCATCTTTATCCGTACCACTGACTTTCAATACACCACCGGTTTCCACCCGCAAATCATCCAGCGCCAGCTGTGAATAATCCGCAAAATTAATCACTCCATCAAAATTGGTAATCGAGCTAATCCTGTTCGTATAGCTTTGATCATAATGTTGTTTAGCTTCATCGGCGGAAAGTATTCGATTATAAATAGCCAATTCATCTATCTCACCGGTGTATGTATTATTGCCAACTACAGCATTATTACTTGTTCTGGTAATATCACCTTGGAAATAATAGTAAGCTTCTTGTTTTCCATCGACATAAACCCGAATATAACTACCATCATATGTACCAACCACGTGATGCCAATTATTATCATTAATTATCGGAGTAGGGGTATCCGTGCAAGCATCGCCTGTGCCGGCCACGCCTTGCCATTGGCTGTTGGCATAAACATTGAAAGTTGCTTTACCGTCCGGACAGATTTCCAGTTCATATTCATTGTCTTTGATAACAATCGTGCCGCTACTATTTGTTTTAATCCAAGCTTCTACTGATGAATGATCAAGCGGCGAAAGTGAAAAATTATTCCCCAAATTAATATTGTCGCTAGTAGTAAATTGCCGATCACCAGCCACTTTACCATTGGCGTTAAAAGTTGTGCCGGTCAGCGTGCCATGATTAATCTGGCCGGAATAATCAGTTCCACCCTCCTGCATATTCCACCAGCCAACCAGCTTGCTTTTGGCATTTTCATATAAATTAAGAATTTCGTTTTGAGTCAAATCAGTCGCATATAGCTTAACTTCATCAATCTTTCCTTCAAAATGATATAAACTTGTACCATCATTGCCGCGGCCAACTTGAAAATTTTCACCATCATTACCCATGCTGCCGGTGTAGCCGGTTGTTTCCGCCCGCGCTACATCGTCAATATAAAGTTTGGCCTCCGTACCGCTATCATTGGTCACTACAATATGTGTCCATTCTCCTGGCTTAATTACCTGCTTGGGGGTAGTTAGGCTAAAATGCAAATTATTACTATTCAACTGCCATGCTTTAAATTCAACCTGACCATCGACAGTGACACCCAAATAATACTCCCGATCAGTCGCTGTCTGCCCTTTTGATAACACCGGATAAACTGTATCCAAATTATCCGGATTCACCCAGACAGAAATCGCAAAATCGCCCACGAAACTGAAGTCATCATCATCGCCCATATCGACATACTCATTATTGGCACTCTGGAAATCCAACGCCGTATTGACCTGCCCGGTCACATACTCCGGTTCATCCGAACCATCACCACTCCGCGTTCCATCGGCCGGAGTCGAGCTGTCATCTTCGACTGTAATAGTTAAATCATTTTCATCAAAAGTCCACAGGCCCTTCAAGTCTGAAGGATTGAGCAAACCAATTGAATTATTCAAAGCCAAAGTCGATTTTAGTTCTTTATTGTTTGAATAATTACTGGTTAGCTCAGCAGTCGTGTCATACAAAACTACATCGGTGATATCATTGGATAAAAGTTTGCCATTGGCCGTATTATAAACATCAGACGTAGTCAAAATATAAGTAGTCGGATCAATATCAATTGGATATTCCAAATCGGCAGTATTAACCGCCAATACCAAGTATTTATATTCTGATTCAATTGTTTCCTCTTCTGGCTTTTCCTCCTCTTCCAAGCCGATTTTTTCAATCGGAGCTTTTGTTTGATCAAATTCGTTATCCAAATTCTCAATCGACTCTTCATCAATTGATTCTTCCGATTCACCAGCATATTCACCCCCTTCACTTTCTTGAGCTTTACTGTTTGACAACAAGCCGGTTGCAAAACGCCACCAATCAACCACCCCCTCCCAAAATCTAGTCCATAAACTCTTTTGAAAAATACTGGTAATCGTACTTGTTTGGTCTTCTTCAATATGATCAAGAGCAGGCAGAGTTTGGTCCAATTCCTCCTCAATAATTTCATCTAGTTCTTCATTATCATCCGCTTCTTCTCTACCTGACTCTATGTCAATTTTATCTTCCAAATTAAATTTATTCATATCAATCTGGTAACCGGCTTTGTATTCATCTTTGGTGAGCAATTCAAAATAAGCATTTTCCGATACCTCACCATTATTATCAACCATAAATGGAGAAGTAATAACCGCCTGGGCGCTACCATTTTTGTTGACAAATTTTATCTGCCCATCTTCTTCGACTACTGTCACATTTTCCAAATCCAGCTCATAGAAAAACAACCAATTGCCACTGCCCATATAACCACTGGACTTGCTGTTTATCTGCCTGGTATTATTATTTTTCAAAATAATATCTTCTTTGATACCTTCCGGCCTGGTAGTATAAATCAAATCAACATTATCCCAAAAATCACTATACAAAACTTTATTTTCTTCGTAACTGGCCGAAGAACGATTAGCTCCCACCGGGTCATAACCAATTTTGTAATTAGTCTTTTGTCCCTGATCGTCGCCCTCGGTCGATTCAATTCCAACAAATTCCAAAGACAATTCTTGATTAGCGGATTTGGGGATAATCGTATCATGCCAGGTGGACTTCGTTGTCAGATGATCGTCTTCTTCAATAATCGATGGATCGGTCACAGTCTCCAAGCCAGTGTCTGATGCTATATGAGTTTCGATGACTCTGGTCTGCTTCAAGCTTTCCAACATATAATCATCCGCCGAATTAATATTTTCCAACAATTGATCAGCTTCAAATCTACTATCAATTTCATCTATATTTTGGAAAACCAATTCTTCGGAAACTTTTGATACCTTATCCGCCAATTCAAATTTTTCCTCTCTTGACACATCATTACTAATATACAAATCAGGTTGCTGTTTTATCGCTTTGATCTTGTCAACTATTTCTTCGGAATATGATTTCGAAATATCTGTAAAATTCTTTAATTCTCCCCATTCAACCTTATTTTCAATAGTCGACACGTTAATTGCCTCAATCTCTATCGCCATCGTATTAATTGCAGTCATTTGCAATAGCAAACCAACCATCACACAAATATTTAGGATGGTTTTGACACTTTTATACAAATATTTCCCGAAATAATTTTTATTTTTATACATTGGTTTTTGTTTTTCTATCTTTAGGGTAGTTTTTCCCTGTAACTTATTTTCATAATATTGTAGCATTTATTCCCTAAAAAAGCAATATTTTTTAAGAGCGCAAGAAACTATTTAATTAGATGCTATGTAAACACAGTAATCATAGGCATAAACACATAG
>JAHJAL010000097.1 GCA_018814055.1 Patescibacteria group bacterium | reverse complement strand
CGTTGACTGAAGTGATCTGGCAACCGGAAAGAAAGAGGAATGCGATAAAAATTACCGGTAGGATTTTTTTCATTTTTTTAAATATTTAATTCTAATTATATACATTGTACTAATTTCCAATGACCTATATCCAACGAATTTTATTTATACTTATATGATATAATTTGCTTGAAGAAATGAGTAATATTGTATGGATTACGGATCAATTATTTTGACTGTACTGGGTTTGTGTTTGTTTGAAATAGTTTCCAGTATAGACAATGCGGTGGTCAATGCGGATGTATTGGCAACCATGAAGCCCAAATGGCGGAATTGGTTTTTGGGGTGGGGAATTTTCATTGGGGTGTTTATGGTGCGAGGGCTTTTACCCTGGCTGATTGTTTGGTTGTCCAACGCTTCGCTGAGTCCCTGGGAGGCGTTGACGATCACTTTTTCCAGTGATCCGTTGGCACTGGAATCTTTTCATCTGACAGCCCCCTACTTGCTGCTGGGCGGTGGTATTTTTTTGGTCTTTTTGTTTTTTTATTGGTTGTTTCTGGAAAAAAAACACTGCACTCTCTTTTTTGAGTCGTTTTGTGTCCAGCAAGGTATATGGTTTTTTTCAATAGTTTCAATACTTCTGACTATTCTTATATGGCTGGCATTGAAAAAGGAGCCATCATTGGCTTTGGCAGCGGCGATTGGGTCCAGTGCTTTTTTTATTGTTTATGGTTTCAGGGAGCAGGCCGAAAAAGCGGAAAAATACATTGCCAGCCGGAAGGGCATGAGTGATATCAGTAAATTGTTATACTTGGAAGTGTTGGATGCTACTTTTTCCATCGATGGAGTAGTGGGTGCGTTTGCTTTCACCTTGTCAATCCCGTTGATTATTATCGGTAACGGGGTGGGAGCGATTATCGTGCGGGAATTTACTATCAAGGGGGTCGATACCATCAAGAAGTATTTGTATTTGAAAAATGGTGCCATGTATTCGATTTTTTGTCTGGGGACTTTGATGATATTGGAGGGATTTGGTTATGATATTCCGGCATATATTTCGCCAGTTATCACATTTGTAATTGTCGGGTATTTTTGGTGGAAATCAAGGCATGCGATTAGAATGGGCGGGGGATAATGAATAATTAGTGACTGGTGAATATGTTTCATTATTCATTATTCATTATTAATAATTATCACCTTCGCCTGCGCTGTAATGGTATTGACGGCGTTTGGCAGGTGGTCTGGTTATGCCGGAGTTGGCGGTGCTTGAAGTCACCCGTGGATTGTATGTGCCGTGGAGTTTGGTATTCGTGGATGGGGGCAGGGTCCGGGAGGAGAAATTTATTTTACTACCTCCAATCAAGATGGGAGGGGCAATAGAGAGAGGGGGGTGAAGAAATAAGTGATTAGCCAAAAATTACAAGTTGAAAGGATAATTTGTTGTCTTTTCATCTTTTTTAATAACTATTTAACATCAACTTTGCTATATTGGACATAATGAAAAAATCAGTAGACAAATTAGAAAAATTGTTGAAAAAGAGCTTTGGGTTTGAGGAGTTTTTGCCGGGGCAAAAGGAAGTAGTAGAAAATATTTTGAATGGTGATGACGTAGTAGCTTTGATGCCGACGGGAGGGGGGAAATCACTTTGCTATCAATTGCCGGCGATTATCGCGCCGGGATTGACCATCGTGATTTCACCATTGATTGCCCTGATGAAAGATCAAGTGGATAGCATGCGGGCGAGGGACATAAGAGCCACTTTTATCAACAGCAGCATGACTCAAGAAGAGATCAAAGATCGGATGTTGTCGATCAAGGAGGGTAAATACGACATATTGTATATTTCTCCGGAGCGGCTGGGAAGTTGGGGATTTGCTGATTGGGTGGAGAACATCGATATTTTCAATATTGCGGTGGATGAGGCGCATTGCATTTCGCGGTGGGGTCATGATTTCCGCCCGGATTATCTGCGTATCAAAAATTTTGTCAAAAGTTTCAAGCAAAGGCCGGTGGTATCGGCCTTTACGGCCACGGCCACGCCCGAAGTCAAAGAGGATATCGTCAAACGACTGGAACTTGAGGATCCCAAAATCTTGGTACGCGGATTTGATCGGCCCAATCTACGGTTTTTTTCCAGGAGCGGTTTGAAGAAAAAAGATCGGTGGGGGGAGGCTCTACGGATGGTGAATCGACTGGAGGGCTCAGGGATAATTTACACCATCACCCGTAAAGAGGCGGAGAATTTGGCAAAATACCTAAGTGACAACCAGGTGGACGCAATCGCATATCACGCGGGAATGTCAGCTAAACGAAGAACGGAAATTCAAAATGATTTTATGGAAAACAAATTCAAGGTGATAGTGGCAACTATTGCTTTTGGGATGGGAGTTGATAAGGCGGATATCCGGTTTGTAATTCATATCGGGATGCCGGCGACTCTGGAGGGCTATTATCAAGAAGCGGGGAGAGCCGGCAGGGACGGTGAGATGGCTTATTGCATTCTGCTTCACGGAGGGGCGGATATGGGAAAGCATTATTTCATGCTCAAAAAAAGTAAGCGGGAAATGGCCAATATGGGCAAAAGTTGGGATGAGGTCAATCATATTGGCAATATAAAATACAATCTGCTCATGAAAATGAATGATTACGCCAGTTTTCAAGGTTGCCGCCGGCGTTATATCTTGTCGTATTTTGCCGACGAAGAAATTGTCAATTTACCCGACAACTGCGGCGGTTGCGATGTTTGCCTGAATTATCAATGGAAACAAATTGCCAAAAAGCGAACAAAACGTTCGCGGAGGGGCCGGGTTTCCCTGCCCTCTCCCCTACCAGAAGGCCAATTTTCCGAATTATCCAATACCGTTCTGGAAACTGTTAAATTGTACCAACAGGGCTTCACTCCCGACCGGATTGCCAAAGCTCGAAGTTTGGGTGAAAGTACTATTTACCGTCATTTGATAAATTGGTATCTGGCGGGAGGTGATTTGAAGTTTGATCAATTGGTTTCAGCCACTGAACAAAACAAGATTTTCAATATTATAGCCGGGATGGACAAAATAACGGGGTTGAAATCTATCAAAGAGAATTTGCCGGAGGAGATCGGATATGAAAAGATTAGACTGGTGGTAGCGAAAATTCAAAGAATTGACACGGGTGTATAAATTAGTATTATGATCAATATAACAATTGTATATAATTAAATAGAAAGATATGTTTTATGCAGTTTTCGATTATCTGGCTTGGATGGTTGAAAAAAATGCTGTTTCATGGTACAAATTAAGCAGGAGAGACAATAATCATGAGTTATATGGGCCCGCAATCTTTGGAACAATTTGGACGTGATTTTGAAAAAGATCAAGAGATTGTGCCAAATACATCGGTAATTGTACAATGCGAGGAGTCGTCAGATAATTATCCTGGTAAGTTAGATGGGTTTGGCAATATTGATTTTGGCGAAATACCCATAGATCCGATTCTTGTGTTGGAGCACGAAGATTTTGGTTATGAGAAAGAAGGCAAAAAGGCACAGTTGAAAAGAGATTTGTTTTTGTTTTTGAAAAATAAATATCCGGATGTAAAGAGCATAAAGTTTATTATTGTTGATCCCAATAATCAGGAAATGGAGGACGTGTTGTCAAAACATTTGGGCAGAAGATTGGTTATACTGACTACTGATTCGAGTAATACGAGTGATGAGGTAAATATCAGCAATATTATTCCGGCGGATTTTGTGAGCGAAAGTCATAAAAATTCTTGTAATTGAAAAGTTGTGGTATATCCTTGAAATAATATCGATTATAAAGTATAGTATTGGAACTACGTGGGTAGTTTTTTTCTGTTCTAGATTCATTAATTATAAAAGCAAATGATTGATAATATACATGAAGATAGCCATATTCCGGATAGTCATATTCCGGAGCCGAAGTTGCGGGATTTTCCCGCTGCCAATAAAGACGTGCCCTTGCGTGTAAGAAAAATAGGTACATTTGGTGAAAATAAAATTGAGGAAAATATTGTTGCTCAAATAAGCAAAACTACTTTTGATATACCAAAAAAGGGTTTCAAGGTTTGGGAACGTTTTGCGGATTCAACCAAACGCCAAGAGAATGGCGAAGTTTTGGAACTTACGAGTGATCAAAAGGTTGATATTTTTTATGGAACATACTATAAAGAAATTTTTTCTGGCAAAAAATACCAGCCAAGTGAGTGCATTGCAGATGTCACAGTTGGTGAAGATACCAGGAAAGTTATTGCAGAAGATATCAAGGAAAAGACTTATTATTTTATCCAGAATTCATCTCGCTTCCAAAAGGTTTCACAATATTATTTATATAACCGATTAGCGGAATCGATGCCGGCAATATTATTGACAATGAGAGACAATCTGATGACTGAAAATGACCAAATAAAATATTGTCAGGAGAAGAAATCTTTTCTAACAAAATATGTCACCGGCAATGCGTTGCCCCACTTTTTGCCGGCCAATATTGCCCCGGAAATTATACGGGGCAAGGAAGATGAATTGGTTAATTATAGTAATTTCAATGCTGTAATAACAGGATATGCCGAAGACATACGCAATGATAACAAAGAGTCTATCAGAATAAACAATGAAATTGCCCAAGAATTGTTGGT